>JAUZQP010000058.1 GCA_030950965.1 Mariprofundaceae bacterium | reverse complement strand
CGCACCATTGAATACCTGCTGCCGCAATTAAAGCCGATTTTGCAAGAAACTAACGGCGTGATTCTCTACCAAGAACAGGTGATGCAGATTGCCCAAGTCTTGGCTGGCTATTCGCTGGGGCAGGCGGATTTATTACGCCGTGCAATGGGTAAGAAAAAAGCCGAAGAAATGGCAGAGCAGCGGCAAATTTTCATGACCGGTGCCGAAAAGCTGGGGGTGAATTTAGCCAAGGCAGAAGAAACCTTCGACCTGATGGAAAAATTTGCAGGCTACGGTTTCAACAAATCGCATTCTGCCGCTTACGCCCTGATTGCCTACCAAACGGCCTATTTAAAAGCCCATTACCCACAGGCCTTTATGGCTGCTACCATGACCTGTGTTGCGGGTAATAGTGACAAGATTGCATCCTTGGTACGTGACTGCCGCGATATGGCGATTGATGTATTACCCCCCGATATTAACGCATCGCACTGGGTGTTTGTGCCAGAAGGTACGGCAATTCGGTTCAGCATGGGCGCAGTCAAAGGCGCAGGCGAAGCGGTAGCAGAAGCGATTGTAACGGCGCGTGCTGAAGGGGGTGTTTTCACCTCGTTCGAAGATTTAGTTACACGCTTGCCGCCGCGCACCTTGAACAAACGCTTTTGCGAAGTGATGATTAAAGCGGGGGCGATGAACAGCATGATTCCCCATGTGCGAGCTGGTTTAGAGGGCTTACCTGCCGCCATCGCAGAAGCTTCACGCCGCCGTGATGCACGTTTAAGCCGCCAGTTGTCGTTGTTTGAAGTGGCTGAACCTTCGCCCGATGGTAGTGAATTATTTAGCTCCGTTAAACCGTGGTCGCGTGGTCAATGTTTGCAGGTGGAACGCGAAGTGCTGGGCTTTTATCTCAGTGGTCATCCACTGGAAGATTACCAGTTCTGTCACCACCTAGGGAATGCTAAGCTGGGTCAGTTAGATGACTACCAAGACGATGCCAGAGTGGTGATTCCCATTGGCATTAGCAGCGTGCGCGAACATCGTACGGCGCGTGGTTGTATGGCGTTTATTGGTATTGAGGACCTGTATGGGAGTATGGAAATGGTCTGCTTTGCCGATGTGTACGAACCTGCGCGAGAGTTATTGCAGTCAGAGAGACCCTTGCTGCTGGCTGCCAAGGTGGATCGCAGCAAAGAGGAGCCCAGCCTGTTGGCTGAAGCCATCATGGCAGTGGATGAAATATTACCCACATTGGTGGCACGGATTGAAGTAAAAACCAGCACCATTGCCTTAAGTGAACGCTGTTTGCAGCAATTGCACGGCATGCGGCAAGAAGAGAGTGATGTACATTGGTTGTTTGAAGTCCGCCTTTCCGATGGCAGCATGGCGCGTTTGGACGCTCCTGCCGCACCAAGCTGGAGCACCACGGTACAGGAAGCCCTAGATGCAACCTTTGGGGCAGAGCATGTTCGCGTACAGTGTCGAACATGGAAGCCTGATGTGAAACAACGTGAACCGATGTTTAGGGCAAAGGAATAGTAGAGCATGGCTTTGAGTTATTTGGAATTTGAACGACCGATTGCAGAGTTGTCGGAAAAAATCGAAGAATTATCGCATATGGGTAGCAATGCGGCGATTGATATTGCTGAAGAGGTGGAAAAGCTGATCAAAAAACGTGATAAGCTGATTGATTCCATTTATCAGAATGCATCACGCTTTCAAATTTCGCAACTGTCGCGTCACCCTGACCGTCCCTATTTTTTGGACTATGTGCCGTTGTTGTTTGAAGACTTCCAAGAACTGCATGGCGACCGTGCCTTTGCCGATGATGCTGCCATTGTCGGTGGTCCAGCGCGCTTCGGTGAACATGCGGTGATGATTATCGGTCAACAAAAAGGTCGCGACACCAAAGAAAAAGTCAAACGTAACTTTGGTATGGCAAAACCAGAAGGTTACCGCAAAGCACTGCGTTTACTCCAGATGGCAGAACGCTTTGGCATGCCTGTCATGACGTTTATTGACACCGCAGGTGCTTGGCCAGGCATTGATGCCGAAGAGCGTGGACAAAGTGAAGCTATTGCCCGCAACTTAATGGAGCTGGCAAGCCTCAAAGTGCCTGTTATTTGCACCGTTATTGGTGAAGGAGGCTCTGGCGGCGCGTTGGCATTGGGTATTGGCGACCGTTTGTATATGCAGGAATTCACCACCTATTCGGTCATTTCCCCCGAAGGCTGTGCCGCTATTTTGTGGCGTGATCGCGCTTATGCCGAACAAGCCGCTGAAGCATTAAAGCCGACGGTCAAAGATCTGCAAGAGCTTCATTTGCTCGATGGCGTGATTAAAGAGCCACGCCAAGGCGCGCACCGTGACCTCGCCGAAGCAGCGTCATTAATGCAGCAGACGTTAAAGCCAGCCCTAGAGCAATTATTGGATACACCCTTAGACCGTTTGCTAGAAGAGCGTCAATCACGCCTGCGCAATATCGGTACGTTCCATACTGCCAGCTAATAGATAGGCACACAAAGGTGACTTGGGCTGCACTATTTTCTCACCTGTTGTTTGCACTGGTGTTATGCTTATCGTCTTGGGCGATTACCCGTTGGATGATTCATCACACGGCGTTTTTGGATATTCCCAACGAACGTTCGTCGCATGAAACCCCGACTCCGCGTGGTGGCGGAGTAGCGATTGTCGCCGCGTTCCTCATCGGCTTGGTGATGATTGGCGTGCTGGGGAACACCGTGTACCTCAAGACACATTATTTCATTGGCTTTGTACTTGCAGCCTACAGTATTGCCCTATTATCGTTCCTGGATGACCTGCACAACTACCGCTTTCATATAAAGTTGGCGTTGCATTGTGTCGCGATCAGCGTGGTTTTGCTCTCAGGTCTCGTGCTGGATGAACTGGCGATCCCTGGTTTTGGCATCACGTCGTTGGGTATCATGGGGTATATCCTTACCTTTTTATGGCTACTCGGATTGACTAATGCCTATAATTTTATGGACGGCATTGACGGTATTGCAGCGTCCACCGCGATGATTGCAGCAGCTTTTTTTGCTTTGATTAGCTACCAACAAGGGAGCACCTTCGTGTACCTTGCCAGCTATACCATTGTTGCTGGAAGTGCTGGATTTTTATGCTTTAATCGTCCTCCAGCAAAAATATTTATGGGTGATATTGGCAGCACCTTTATTGGCTTCACCTTGGGTTGCTTGGCATTAATTGCAGCGCGTTACGATGCCTCCCACACATCCTTTTTAGTCATGCCACTCTTGCTACTGCATTTTATTTTTGATACCGTATTCACCATGGGACGGCGGATTGTCGCAGGTGAAAACCCTGCTCAAGCGCATTGCAGCCACCTCTATCAATTACTGGTGCGCCAAGGTCGCAGTCATGGGCAAGTCACCATGATCTACGGCGGCTGTGCTATTGCCCAAGGCTTGATGGCATGGCTGATGATGTCGATGGAAGGTGATGTGCGCATGGCACTATTCCTTCCTTTTTTACTACTCTATAGTGTCGCAGCATGGCGCATCACGCAGCAGTCGCGTCAACTCGGATTAATTCACTAAGGAGCGTATCGTATGACCGAACAAAAAACGCATGAAGTCCCTTTTGAATTCAAGGGTTCGGTATTTTCCATGCCTGTTTTGCAGCTACACAACAATGACCTGCGTGTCGTGAAAGCTGAGCTTAGTCGTCGCTTGAGTGAGTCACAACGGTTTTTCCTCAATGCGCCATTGGTGGTTGATTTATCTACACTGTCGGCCTTAGAGGGTGAGGTGGAAGCGGTATTCACGACCGTTGACTTCCCTGAGTTACTGACCGTATTGCGCCAAGCGGCATTACTCCCCGTCGGCATCGTCCATGGCAGTAAAAAAATGCAGGCTGACGCTATTTCTGCTGGTCTTGCGGTATTACCGACCAGCGCACAACATAGCAATAACGTCAAAAAAGAGGCACCGAAACAACAAGCCACAGTCAGTGCTAGGGTGCCAACAAAGATCGTTACACACACGGTGCGCACAGGGCAGCAAGTGTATGCCCAGGGCGGTGACTTGGTAGTGATGGCAAGCGTCAACGCGGGGGCAGAAATCGCTGCTGATGGCGATATTCACGTGTATGGTTCCCTTCGTGGTCGCGCACTGGCAGGAGCCAGAGGCGATACAAAAGCATGTATTTTCGCCCATGCTTTTGCTGGTGAAATGTTAGTGATTGCGGGCTTTTACCGCGCTTTTGAGATTTCATCGGTGGAAGCTCAAGGTGGTGCGACACAAGCATGGTTAGAAGGCGAGCGTTTATTGATTGCACCGATTGATTGTTTCACATAAGGATGATGTCTTGTCAAAAATTATAGTAGTCACATCGGGCAAGGGCGGCGTGGGTAAAACCACCACCAGTGCCAGCTTCGCCACAGGGTTAGCCTTGCAAGGGCATAAAACCGTAGTGATCGACTTTGATGTCGGTTTACGCAACCTCGATTTAATCATGGGCTGCGAACGGCGTGTTGTTTATGACTTAATCAATGTGATTAACGGTGATGCCAGCCTCAGCCAAGCCTTGATTCAAGACAAACGCTGCCCCAACCTATACGTCTTAGCCACCTCGCAAACCCGCGACAAAGATGCGCTGGATAAACCTGGCGTGGGCCGTATTCTTGATGAGCTCCAACAGCAATTTGATTATATTGTGTGCGACTCACCCGCTGGTATTGAACGCGGTGCCTTAATGGCACTCTATTTTGCTGATGAGGCGATTGTGGTCACCAACCCCGAAGTCTCATCGGTACGTGATTCTGACCGTATTTTAGGTATCATCAATGCCAAATCACGCCGCGCTGAACAAGGTTTAGAACCTGTGCGTGAGCATTTGTTGATTACCCGTTACGTCCCTGAGCGTGTGGCAGCGGGGGAAATGCTCGGCATGGATGATATTCGCGAACTCCTCGGTATCCCTTTAATCGGCATTATTCCAGAGTCCGAGAGTGTTTTGCAATCGTCGAATGCAGGTATCCCTGTGATTCATGATGAAAAAAGCCGCAGGGGCATGGCGTATGCTGATTTTGCCGCCCGCTTCCTTGGTCATGATATGCCATTAAGTTTTATTGACGTAGAAAAAAAAGGCATCCTTCAACGGGTTTTTGGGAGGTAAAGGATGGGTTTAATGGCTTTTTTTCGCACATCTAAAAAACAGGATAGTGCTGTGCTGGCAAAAGAACGTTTACAAATCGTGTTGACCCACGAGCGTCATGGTGCATCTGGTGAACCCCATTATTTAGCTGCGTTACGGCAAGAGCTGCTGGAAGTCATTAGCAAGCATACAGGCATTGATTTAAACGAAGTCAATGTCACCGTAGATCGCAAGCCTGACAAAGAGGTGCTGGAGGTGAATGTTGTTTTGCCACGCCGTTAACATGCAACATCTAATCCGAACCATAAACGCGCATAGCTTTTTGACGCGCTATGCAAGGTCGTTCTATGTCATGAGGTGGCAATGATGAGTAGTAGTACCATGCATGTCATTACCAGTAACGCTGCCTTCACTGAATGGGCTATCTCAGGCGTCACCCCTGGCTGGCTTACAGCATGGCTACTAAGCACGGGGAAGAAGCGCGTCACCCATCATCATCTGGAAGATGAATCGTGGCAGTCACTCAATGGCGCGCAGTTGTTTATCGGCGAGGCTAGCGAACTCATGCCGATCGCGATGGCACATGGACGACGCTTGGGTGCCAATAAGCATGGCGGCTTGCAAGTCATTGGCGCTGATACGCAAACACTCAACAACCCTGAACGGGTGTTCTGGCACTATCCGCATCAAGGGCACACCATGGTGTTGATGCCCGTGGGTGATGTGGTGAGCCAGCGCAAGGCATGGCTCACCTGCTTTGCTGAGGTAGGCGGCTTATTACCCGTGCATATTACGGCTGATGCAGCGTGTGATGCAGCGCGAAAAATAACGGTAGAACCAGGTCTTTATGCTCATGTCGATGATGTACGTGGTCATCATGAGGCATTGAAGGTCACCGTATCCTACCTCAATCATCAAGGATTCATGCCAGAAGAGCAGTTGCTTGCCTTGTTGTCACAACATGGATGGCAGATCAATACCGCAGAATCCTGCACCGCAGGCAGCATTGCGGCGCGCATAGCCAGAGTGCCAGGTGCATCAGCCGTGCTCAACGGCGGCTGGGTCACCTACAGCAACGCCATGAAAACAGAACACTTAGGCGTGCCAGCCAGCATGATTGAACAACACGGCGTGGTCAGTGAGGCGGTGGTGCTAGCGATGCTGCAAAACATCAGTAAGCCACACACCATGGCGATTGCCATAAGCGGCATCGCAGGCCCTGACGGCGGCAGTGAAGCCAAGCCCATCGGCACAGTCTGGGCAGCCATCACCGCCCCCAACATACCTGCCAGAGCATTCAAGCTACACTTAAACGGCAGCCGCGCCAGTATTCAAGCCCAAGCCGCCATGCACGTATTGGCAGAGGCTTGCGTAAGGCTGATGGTGTAGAGGAAGGAGTGAACAAGGTTAATGAAAAGCGAAAGCTTTTGGCATTTTCTTGTTGCACGCATCTATCAAGGCTTGTTGATTAGCTTGCTGTGACTTCATCGGTCTTAAAATAGTAGCAATATCGCATGCTTTTTCCCAACGCTTATTTAATACGTGTATATAAAACTGCTGTTGTAATAATCTAGGATCTTGGCGTAATTTCAACGCTTGCTGCAAATAAGGCTCTAAAAGTAATGCTGACTTCTGCGTATCGGGATGCAAAGGGCGGTCGCCGATCATATCTCCTATCAAATAGGGTAAGACAGTCGGCTCTTTTACCAATGATTGTGCCAATGCTGCTTGTTCATTGGCACTAATATGAGAAAAACTCAATCGTTCATAGTCCAACCACGCCTGCGTTTTATCAACCGAAGCCCATGCTAAATACGCTATGGCAGGAATCAGTAAGAGCATCACCATCTGTTTTTTTACCACGATAACATTTGCCGTGTGACGAAGTGAAGCAGCCGAAGCCAAGCCTAAAAATAACGCAAACATCAATATAGGGTAAGGTCGAGAAAGGGTAATATTTCCCATACCCTGAATCCACAACAACCATGCACACGCCAAAGCGGGCCAAGCTCTGGATGTCATGATCCGCATGCGGTATCGCCATGACAACACAACAAGCCAGCCTGTGATGGTCAACCATAGTAACAAGCCCAACAGCCCACCCTCTGCCAGCAACTGAAGCAATATATTATGCGCACTATTGACAGCCACTTGCTCTGGTAATGGTTCCTTTGATTCAGCCAAAACCTTCGATTGATAGGTCAGGTAATGTGCTGACATATTGCCTAAACCTACGCCAAACCAAGGGTGGTCTTGCCACATTTTATAGCTTGATAACCAGATTAACTTTCGCGCAGCAATACCATGCTCTGATGTGTTTTTTATCCGCACTTCAGCACCAACAGGGTCGTGGTTGTTCATGTATTGAACCATCACCTGACCCGCACACCAAGCCATCACAACACTCAACAGTACAGCACTAAACAGGCGATATTTTTTACTCGAAAGACAATAGATTAAAAGCCACAAAAGAATAGGCAATATTGCCAGCCATGCTCCCCACGCCATACTGATAGAGACGCAACAGAGAAAGAAAAAAGCTAATACCCACCACCACCAACGCTGTGTCTTCATCGCGCACACCGTTGCAATCAACCATGCACAAGCATTAAAAATAGCTAATACATTACCATTCACAAAAGGACCATTCGGTTTAATCCCCGCATCAGAGGTTAAAGCCCAGAGACCAAGGTGAAGGGCATTGCCATTTGTTCCTCCGACCCAAACAAATAAAGCCAGCGATGCCCAGATGATAGAGGCTGTAAGAAACAGGGTGTATATTTTTGGAGAACTTATGCTGTTGCGTTGATGAAATGTAAGAAAAATGATACATGAAGATAATAAAGCCACAGAGAAAGGCTTAATCGAATCAAAAAATAAGAGTAAAAGCGTTAAAGTGAAGCATAAAAAAAAATATTTTGTGATCAACAGTTCTTTTGTTTTGTTTAATAAAAATATGACATACACACAAAAAAGTAGCGGCACACTATAAAAGGGTATGATGTTTGGATTAAGGAGATAAGGTTGAAATAATGGCGATGCAATGGCAAGGATGCCGAGAATGAAAGCATACAAAGGCACGGCAACCAACAATGATAATTACCAATTAACCCAAGGTGTTATTAAATCAACATTTTGTGTTGATGTGGGTATATCGGCACTGGTCAATGGAACCACACTACTTTTTTTCTTGAATATAGAAGCTTGCTCATCAAGCTCTATCGCGATAATAATATTCCCCATGATGTTGCGAGCTGCTATAATAGCTGTTTGACCTGTTGAACTGGTCTTCACCATGGACTCGACAGATTTATTAAGGTTCGATGTTGAAAATTGATAGCTAGCACCATTCACGGTCACTGTTTTATTGATGTTACCGTTGCTGTCTTTGTCAGTTATGGCATAATCAGCATAAACTGCGTTGTCGGCATAAAAACTCGCTTCAATTAAGGATAGCGTATGAACCTCACTCGACGTGACTACATTACTCGCTTTTATGCGATAGCTTTGGTATGCAGGCAATGATAATGCAGCGAGAATACCAATGATCGCCATAACGACCATCAATTCGATTAAGGTGAATCCATACGCTTTCATACTCCTTAAAAACCTCCGTGCAACAACTCATCTATTCGCTTATCAATGTATTGAGTATACCCTTTTGGCAAGCTTTTTTTCATAGCTCGTAAAAAGTCAACAGTATCACTTTCTGTTGCCGTTTTGTTTAAAAACCTAGCTGCCAGCCCTACAAGCATCGGAGGAGCCCCCTCTCTGTTGATCGCAAGTTTCATTAAATGAAAGGCTCGAACATCATCCTTTAGTTGATCATGGGCTAAAAAACCAGCGGTAAAAGGCATTTCCCAGTCCCAAGACCTGGCTTTGGCTCCCTGTGCTAAAATATCAACAGCCTTGCTTTGGTATGATTCTTGGTATGCTAAAAGTCCATTGGTTAAGCGGTAGGTATCCCAATACCATGGATCAAATGATTGGGCTTGTTGTAAATATCTATACAGGTACAGCCATGCTTTTTGTTGATCATCTTCGGACAGATTTTTTTCTTTAATCGACCAATATACAGAAAAAACAGAGAGAATATTCGATTCTGCCCCCAAACCTAAACAGGGACCAGCGATGGCTTGCTGCACAAGCAAAGAGGATGGACCTGTCAAAAACAGGGTGTTTTCATCCTGTTCTTGAAGTGTTCCTGAATTTTTCCCCTGTACATGAAGCAGCATTCCAGAGATCAGCAAAACAACAATGATTATTTTTTCTTTTATACTTGCCATATCAAGTCTTCATAAGCTACGTTTAGAGAAAATAATAATGGCAAGACCTAACATTAAAGCTGTATAGCCCAAATGCCCCAGCGCATGTTGCATGATTACAATATTACTGATGGAAATGCCGTGTTCAAAGGCGAGAACAATGCTTCCGCCTGTCATATCGGGAAAAAACCAAGAAAGACCATCTAAAGACTGTTTGAGGCTTTCAGAAACCAATGGATCCGCATCGCTTCTCCCTTTCATGCCAGCAAGAATAGGGGGGAACACCCAGTAAATAAAGGCTGCACTAGAAGAAAAAACCAGCATCTCCGCCACGCCTGTTGCCCATGCGCAAATAAGAAACACTGCCCCCATTAAACTGATCGTTTGATACCATGCCGTCCACCCAATCATAATACCCGCTATCCAATTAATGCCATGACGGTGTATAGAAGTATCATATTGAAGGCTAATCCAGATAAGGAGTTCCACACCGACTAAGAGCAAGGTATAAAGAAGTGTCAATACAACCACAGAGCCTAAAAAACGCCCTAGAACATAGCTGTAACGTTCAATAGGAGGAGGAAGAAAAAAGTAACATACCTGTTCACCAATGTCCTTGCCTAATAGCGTTACCACAGTCGAAAGCAAAAAAACAACCCCTAGCAGATAAGCTCCACCGACCATCACATCCAGTTGAACTTTTGCAATTTCAAGCATAAATAGCTGAGAAAAAGCCCACGCCAACAGTGGCAGTAGCGCAGTGATAGCAAAGAGCGTACGCGTTACTCGAAAGCCCAACAGTTCGCGTACAGTAAAAGCAGCAATAGTCAAAATGTTTTTCATTGATTCGCAGCCCTCGTCAACAAACCTGACTCTAACCGTTCAGTCGCACCTGAGTCACCCTGAAGAAGCTTAAACTCTTCCAAAATCTGCCCCTGCCCCATCAAGATAACGCGCTGTGTTAAGCGTGCCAGATCAGGAACAATGTGACTGCAGATCAGTATGGTCGCCCCTTGTTGATGCCGTTGAGACAAGAGGTCAATCAGGTGCAAGCGACCCAGCGCATCCAGCCCTGACATCGGCTCATCAAAAATCAGGAGCCTTGAGTCACCAGCCAAGGCAAAAGCCAGCGCTGTTCGTTGCCTCATGCCTTTCGATAGCTGTCGTATAGGTTTATTCCAAGCCTGTTTATTCAAGCCTATTTCAGTCAGGCATGCCGCTGCATTTTGGTTGTCTGCTTGTCGTAAGCGAAGGGCTAAATTAATAAAAGCGAGTGGAGAGATCGTCTCTGGCATAGATGCAATCTCTGGCATGTAACCAACGGATGGTGTATCCAGTGTTACGCTACCTGTATCGGGTTGAAGAAAACCCAATATAAGTTTAATCAGTGTACTTTTCCCTGCCCCATTAATGCCCAGTAAACCGACTATTTCACCGTTAGCCACATGCAGTGAAAGCACGTTTAAAGCTACCGTTGCACCATAATGTTTACTTATTTCCTCACAGCGAATCATGTACCCTCAACCTGTTCCTTTAAGTAGTGTTTCATGTGTAATATAAAGTTGTGCAGGGATAAGAAAAGCCATCGACAGAGTCTTTTTCACCCTAATAAATCGCCTTTTTTACAGAAAAAAAGGGTGGCTTGAGCCACCCCTTTTTTATTAGTTAAAGGAAACAGAGGAGAAACCTCTACTGTAAACCCATCAAATCAAGGACAAGCAGAAGCGTAAGCACCAGCGGTAGCAAACGTCAATGTATTAGTTATTGGAATACCTGTAACACCACTTGCAGTGGTGGTCTTCGCTACAGTAGGAATTTGAGAGTTCGCTGTATAGCACTCGTTTCCCGCTGAGTTCTTCGTCTTCAAACCATAAGCCTGTGTGGTAGTTGTGAGACCATCATCATTGACTGTGACGGCAAGAACATTTTTGGAAAGATTCCAAGTAGTACTTGTCACTGCAGCAGCATTCTTCAGAATCAACTGA
>JAUZQP010000057.1 GCA_030950965.1 Mariprofundaceae bacterium | reverse complement strand
AGCACCGCTGAAGTGATACAATGCAAACCCTATCTACAGCAAGAGATTAACGACTTGCCAGCTCATTGCACCGTGCTAGCACTCGGTAAAATTGCTCATGATGCGGTGTTACGCAGCTATTCAACACCTCTGTCACACCATCCTTTTGCGCATGGTGCAGTGCACACCATGCCCGATCAGCGCGTCTTGTTTGACTCCTACCACTGCTCGCGCTACAACACGCAAACACGGCGATTAAGCCCTGAGATGTTTCGCGACGTATTACAACGCGCCGCAACGGCGAGCATCCGCTGATGCCGTTCGACCTTGCGATCATCGACCTCGACAACACCCTCTACCGTGCTGATAGCGGTGTTTTCCAGCGTATGGATGTGCGCATCAACCAATATATTCAGCAATCAATAGGGCTTAGCTATGCCGAAGCGGATGCTATGCGTCTCGACTATTGGCAGCGTTACGGCACCACGTTGCACGGCTTAATGCGCCATCACGGCGTAGATGCAGAGGACTTTTTGAGCCATGCACACCATATTCAGGCTCATGAGTTATTATCGTCTGACACAGCGTTGGCACATGCTCTAAACGAGCTACCAGGGCGCAAAGTCATCCACACCAATGGAACCTGTGAACATGCCGAAACGATTTTGGCATGTCTCAACATCCGCGACCATTTTGCGGCTATTTATGATATTCGCTTCAACCACTATCAACCCAAGCCCTGCTGCCACACCCTTGGACTGTTACTACAGCAAGAAAGAGCGAATCCTGCACGCACGATGGTCATTGATGATATGAGCGAAAATCTTCGTGCGGCACAGCAGCTCGGCTTGCAGACCTGTCTCATTCACCCAGAAGCAGACTCCCAAACAGAGCCGTGGGATATTTGCGCACCACATTTTCACGCCCTCGCCAGCATCAACCTTCGACCGCAGTCATGATGATGAAAATTACTCAGCAGAAAAAAAAATGAAGACATTCGCCCTGCTTTTTTTGTCGTTGCTTTATATCAGTCCTGCGGCAGCAGCGGTATATAAATATATTGACCCACAAGGTCGGGTTTATTACACCGATCAAAAAAAGGATCGTTCGTATCACCTGCTTGCCAAACTTCACTTCGAAAATGACCACGTCAAACATGGCTCAAGTTATGGCATGGCACAGTTTCGCGCCAACAAGAAAAAGTTTTCGCCGCTGATCACTGCTGCCGCTGCGCGCTACAAGTTGGAACCAGCCCTCATTCACGCAGTTATTTACGTCGAATCTTCTTACGACCCAGAGGCTAAATCGACATCTGATTGCATTGGACTCATGCAGCTCAAACCATCCACGGCTCGCCGTTATGGTGTGAATGATGCTTGGCCGCCGAAAGATAATATTCGTGCTGGATCACTATACCTCAGTTACCTTATTCGCCTGTTTAAGGGTGATATTCGATTGGCATTAGCGGGCTACAATGCAGGCGAAAATGCGGTGTTGCGCAATAACAGTCAAATCCCCAACTACCCAGAAACACGTCGTTATGTAAAAAAAGTCATGCGTTATTACCAAAAACTTAGGCGCAACTGATACAAGACTGGACATGGACAGTACTTTGGTGTTCAATTCACGGCACTTTTTTGTCTTGGGTAAGCAATCTTTGTGCGACTGTTTGCAAAAGACCTAAATGAATGAAGGGAGGACTCATGCACACAACAACAATGAAGCGAATGCTGGTCATTACAGGGATCGCTCTGGGACTAGTACTATCTGGTTGCAGTAACACACACACAGATAACACTACGCCTACGCATAAACCTGTAACCAAGCAGGAAGTTGCACCCAAGCCCAAGCCCAACACTAACCCCGTGCCTGTTGCACCCGCGCTGACGGTTAAACCGAGCTCTAACTCCGTTTACTTTGGCTACAATCAATCCGACCTTGAAGCAGCAGCATCTTCTACTGTTTTGAATGGTTATGTTGCTTGGTTAAGCGACCATAGCGGTGTTTCTGTTACTGTTGAAGGTAACTGTGACGAACGCGGCAGTCGTGAATACAACCTTGCTTTGGGTCAGGCTCGTGCTGATCGCGTAAAAGATTACTTGGTAGCTCATGGCGTTGCTGCATCTCGCGTGGATACAGTTTCCTTTGGCGAAGAGCGTGCTGCATGTACAGATTCTGGTGAAACCTGCTGGGCACAGAATCGCCGTGCGGACATTGTTACCCGTTAACTTTCTCTGGTATTGTGGGGAACGGTCATTGGCTTTGCCAGTGGCCGTTTCTTTTGCTGCCCTGTGCCTACTGAGTGGCTGTGTTAATAGTGATAAAAACACCATCCATTGGCAGCAAGATCGTGATTTGGTGGTCAACTCATTACAGCAATTGCGTAGCTCCGAAGCTAATGCAGAGGGTCAGCTAACGCAGATCAATCAACGTATTACTGCGCTACAAAATAATATTCAGATGCAACAAGGTCAAATAGGTGCACTTAAGGCGCGCTTGAACATCCAAGCAGGACATCTACAAGAACTGAAAAACAGTATGCAACCAGCACCTGTCATGAGCGTCAAGCCCGTCCCCCTCCCCACCAAAACAAATAAAAAAGATAGCAGCCGCACCGACACAGCGGTCAAAGCATCACTAGCAAAATCTGTGCCTTTGGTCACGGGAATCAATAGTGAGGTAATAATACTGCCCCGTAGAGCAACCACAACGGAAGAAAAAAACAGCTATACTGCCGCCTATTTAGCTTACAAAAGCAAACGTTTTAAAGATGCCGTGCAATCATTCCAGCGTTTACTTGCCCAATACCCCGATGGTGAATATGCCAACCCAGGTTACTATTGGTTGGCAGAAAGTCTTTTGGCACAAAAAGAGTATGCCAAAGCATTAGAAATATTTATTTTTTACACCACACATTACCCAAAATCAGGCAAGTTAGCTGCCGCAATGCTCGGCACAGCGCGTGCCCACCTGGCGCTGCAAGATGCACCATCAGCTACCGCTGTGTTGCACCAACTTACCACGAGCTTCCCTAACTCAACAGCGGCAGAACAGGGGCAGAAGTTACTCGCAACCATCACCACGCCAGCTAATAAGCCATCATAACAACCTAGGAGTCCACTGTGCTAAGAGTCCATGAAATATACCAAAGTATTCAAGGTGAAAGCTCCTTCGCTGGCGTGCCCTGTATTTTTATTCGCCTAGCGGGTTGCCCCCTGCGTTGCACCTATTGCGATACCCCGCAAGCGTTAAGCGCGACATCAGGGAGATCCATGAGCGTGGATCAAATTATCGAAGCGATTGCAGCCTACCCCCAGTCTTTAGTGCTGGTCACGGGCGGCGAACCACTGGCGCAACCTGATTGCATCGCTCTGCTAGAGCACCTCATCGAGCTTCACCACACCGTTCAGCTTGAAACATCGGGTGCATTCGATGTCAGCAATGTACCACCGTCGGTACAAAAAGTACTGGATGTAAAAACACCAGGAAGCGGCGAAGAGACACGCAACCTATGGGCTAATTTAGCACTGCTACAAGGACATGATGAAATTAAATTCGTCCTCACCAGCCGCGAAGATTACCTCTGGTGTAAAGCGGTGATCGAAGAGCGCCTGCCAGACACGCCCGCCACTATTTTATTGTCACCAGCATACGGACAGTTGCAGGCATCGGATCTATGTGCATGGATGTTAGCTGACAACCTGCCTGCACGGTTGAATATGCAAATTCACAAAATCATTTGGGGAGCTGATGTCAGCGGTGTCTAAAACAACACAGAAAAAAGCCGTGGTGCTACTTTCAGGCGGACTGGACTCTGCCACTGCATTGGCATGGAGCATAAAGCATGAGGGCTGGGAATGTCATACCTTAGCCTTTGATTATGGGCAACGCCATCGCATCGAGTTGGATTTTGCAGCTCGCGTATCACAGCACCTTGCTGCCGCATCGCACCGCATGATTGCTGTCGATTTACGCAGCATTGGCGGCTCTGCACTCACTGCTGATCTAGATGTGCCACAAGATGAACACGGTGAATCAGCCATTCCCATTACCTACGTTCCTGCCAGAAACATGATTTTTCTCTCCCTCGCCACAGCATTGGCAGAAACACTCCATGCCAATAAATTGGTCATTGGGGCGAACATCGTGGATTACTCAGGCTACCCCGATTGCCGACCTGAGTTTCTCCAGGCTTTTGCTGCCACTGCCACGCTGGGAACGCGCGCTGGTTCAGAAGGTCAAACCATCGAAGTGATTGCCCCACTTTTATCCATGAGTAAGTCGGAGATCATCGCTTTAGGTCTTAGTTTGGGTGTGGACTATAGCCTCACACGCTCATGCTACGCTCCCGATGCTCAAGGAAATCCCTGCGGTCATTGTGACTCCTGTTACTTTCGGCAAGAGGGATTCCGCGCTTTAAAACA
>JAUZQP010000056.1 GCA_030950965.1 Mariprofundaceae bacterium | reverse complement strand
GTACGTCAAAATCGTTTGGCATTGTTGGCGCGTTTACGCTATCTGTTCTTACAACTGGCAGATGTATCTTGTTTGTCGTAGGGCGAATGAAGTACCATTGAAAAAGGGCTCCTTTGCAGGAGCCCTTTTGAATCTGATGAGGAAAAGGAGGGAGGGAGGAAAAAACCTCACCAGATGGGCAAACTATATGGCTCCTTCCTGATTACTCCGTGAATCAATCATTAACATGATGTAATATATCTCTCAGTCTCAATGCGGTGAGGGTGGCATGGAGTAGCTCAATGCCTTGGGCGATGTCGGTCTCGTTGCTGGACTCTTTCGGGTGGTGACTGATGCCATCTTTGCTGGCGATGAAGATCATGCCACAATGGGTGGCGATGCGTGAGATGCTGGCAGCATCGTGACCTGCGCCACTGGCTAGGCGACGGTGGCGAATATTGCTGTTGTTGGCGAGTGCCTCCATGTTGTTTAATAATGCTGGCGACATGGTGACGGGTTCATCTTGTGTGATGACCTGTTGTTTGATGCGGACGTGCCGCTGTTCGGCCATGCGTTTGATGTGCTGGCCTAGTACCTGATGAATGCTGTTACGCTCCGTGCTGTTGCCGCTGCGTAGGTCAATGCCGAGTTGTACCATGCCTGGAATAGCGTTGATGATGTTGGGTTCGTTACTGATGGTGGCGACTGTTCCGCGCACATCGAGACTATTGGCGCACAGCGATTCAACCGTCAGAATCAGCGCAGCAGCGGCGGTGAGAGCATCGCTGCGTAGGTGCATGGGGGTGGTTCCCGAATGATTTTGCATGCCGTGAATGGTGATATTGAGGCGGATTGGCGCAGCAATAGCAGTGACCAGCCCGATGCCAATGTTTTCTGCGGCGAGTACTGGCCCTTGTTCGATGTGTAATTCGACGAAGGCGTGTATGCTGTTTTGTGGGCGGATGGCTGCTTGGATATGTTGGCGTGCTTGTTGCAGTTGTTGCGTTTCATTATCGTTTTTTTGATGGTGAACGTTGCATAAAGCTGCTGCCAACGTGATGCCTTGGTCGTCGCAGTTGCCCAGTAATGTATCTGCTTGCGGTATGCCAGCCATTGCCTTGCTGCCAAAGGCGTAGCATTGGAAGCGTGATGATTCTTCCATCGCAAACGCCACCACTTCCAGCGGTCGTTGCCACTTGTGCTTGCTGTGATTCATCGCATCTGCCACTTCAATGGCGGCTAACACGCCCAGTGTTCCATCTAAATATCCTGCATGACGCACGGAGTCAATATGCGACCCACTCATGACCACTGCTTGCTGCCCGTGGGTAGTGGTGGTGCGTCCGCAAAGATTACCAACGCTGTCAGTGTGAACCTGTAAGCCCGCCTCTTCCATCCATGTTTGAACCAAGGCGCGAGCTTGCTCATCTTGGCGAGTGAATGCTAAGCGCGTGATGCCGCCATTAGCCTCCGCGCCAATCTTGGCGAGTGTGCGTAGGCGTTGCATGACGCGGTGGCTGGAGGGCATTAACATGAAACATGTGACCTGAAGAGCAGATGCACAGGGCTTTTTGACGCGCCATGCAAAGATGACCCATCGTATGGGTGGCAGAAAGTCACGTGCATTAAAATAGCTGTTGCAAATGGCTCAAACGAACCTGTGATAGATCTTGCAGTTGCTGTGGGTTGTGCAGTATGCGGATGGCATCGTTGTCACCTAATTCGGATACTACGAGGTCAGCACCATCAAAATTGTGCTGCGCGGTATAGCCATTCACGGTGACTAAGCAGCGAATACCCGCAGCTTGTGCCGATAGCGCGCCGTTTTCAGAATCTTCCATGGCTAAGGTTGAAGCAGGGTCTGCACCGATTTGCTTCATCGCGTAGGTGTAAATGTCGGGTGCTGGCTTTTTGGCAGGTACGATGTCACCGGCTGCCAGCACGGCGAAAATATCGAACCACTCCTTGCCTAAAGTGTGTTCAATCAGTGCGTCTAAGGCAGCAGGCGTGGTGGTGGTAGCTACGCCTTGGACGATGCCAGCAGCACGGGCTTCTTCGAGTAGGCGACGCACACCAGGGCGCAGGGGGATACGGCCTTCGGCAATTAATGCTTGGTAGCATGCGGTTTTGCGTGCGTGCAGGTCGGCAATGTCGGTATCGCTAAGGGCTGGCATCGTGCCATTGGCGATGTCAAAGCGGATACGCTCTTTGCCGCCTGTTACCTTGAGCAAGCCGCCGTAGCAGGTTTCGTCCCATCGGCGTTCTAGACCCGCTTCTTCAAATGCCCTGTTAAAGGCGACACGGTGACCATCCCGCTCTGTATCGGCCAATGTTCCATCGACATCCCATAGGATGGTTTTCAGTGTTGTCATGCCGTTGCTCCAAATCATTATGTAGTGAATTGCTCGCACTTTTCGATTGCCTTGCTAAAGTGCGTCTTATGTCTTCATTCGTAGTACACACCGCAAGGCAAACAGAAAAGCCTGCGTTAAAAGATCCGCCTATGTTCAGGGTTGTTATGCTGAACGACGATTATACCCCGATGGACTTTGTCGTCCAGTTGTTGGTGGAGTTCTTCCATCACTCGGAGGAAGTCGCGACCCGCTTGATGATGGATATTCATCACAAGGGATCTGCCATTTGTGGCATATACCCCAAAGATATTGCCGAAAGTAAAGTAATGCAGGTCGAAACGCATTGCCGTAAACATGGTCACCCACTGTGTTGTCAATATGAACGTCATGATGATGATTGAGGTATAAGATGGGAATTTTAAACGAAAATCTTGAGCAAACATTAAGTGATATTTTCAGCAAGGCACATGAGCAGCGCGATGAGTTTGTCACCATTGAGCATTTGTTGCTGGGCTTGTTAGATAACCTTCATGTGCAGCAGGTGTTGGGTGTTTTAGATGCCGATCAGGAGCAGTTGCGCCATGCGCTGCAAGCCTTTTTACTTGAGCATGCACATATTTTACCCGAAGAAAAAGATGGCGAAACGACGGCTAGCGTTGGTTTGCAGCGGGTGATTCAGCGTGCTGTAATGCATGTGCAAGCTTCAGGGCGAGAAGAGGTGAGTGGCGCGCATGTGTTGGTCGCTATTTTTTCGGAGAAAGAGTCACACGCCGTGTACTTCCTTCATCAGGTCGCCGTTTCGCGCATGGATGTGGTCACCACGATGGCGCACCGTTTGAGGCAAGAGGATTCTTCTGATGGTGTCGATGTTGATCGTGAAGCCGCTGAACCTGCTGCTGCATCACGCGAAGCAAAGCCCGTTTCACCCCTGAAAAAGTATTGTATTGATCTGAATCAACGGGCGCGAGATGGTCGTCTTGACCCCTTAATTGGGCGGGCAAAAGAGTTGCAGCGTTGCATGCATATCCTGTGTCGTCGGCGTAAAAACAATCCGCTTCTGGTGGGTGAAGCAGGGGTCGGTAAAACGGCGATCGCCGAAGGTTTGGCGCAACGGGTGGTGGCTGGCGATGTGCCAGAGCCATTGTTGGCAGCGCGTGTGTACGCTCTTGATTTGGGTGTATTGCTGGCGGGGACGAAGTATCGCGGCGATTTTGAAGAGCGCCTGAAAGGGGTACTTAAAGCGATTCAAGAAGACCCCAACATCGTCTTGTTTGTGGATGAGATTCATACCATGATTGGTGCAGGGGCTGTCTCTGGCGGCTCGATGGATGCCTCTAATTTGCTTAAACCTGCGCTGAGTAATGGCGAACTGCGCTGTATTGGCGCGACCACTTACCAAGAATACCGTCAGTTGTTTGAGAAGGAATCGGCATTGTCACGGCGTTTTCAAAAAGTGGATGTGGTGGAGCCGACCGTAGAAGAGGCGACAAAAATTTTATACGGCTTGCTGCCCGGCTTAGAGAAGCACCATGAAGTGAATTACCCTGCTTCGATTGTTGCCCCTGCTGTGCGCTTGAGTAAACGTTATATTCATGGGCGTTGCCTGCCAGATTCGGCGATTGATGTGCTGGATGAGGCGGGGGCAGCCATGCGTTTGCGGACCAAGCGACGGAAAAAACTAAACTTGCGCGATATTGAAGACAGCGTGGCAGCGATTGCTCGTGTACCAACCCGTCAAGTATCCGCCTCGGACCGTCAGGTCTTAGAGTCGTTGGAGCGTGACTTGAAGTTGTCCGTGTTTGGTCAAGATACTGCTATCGATCAATTATCATCCTGTATTAAATTGTCGAGGGCAGGTTTGTCGCACCCAGATAAACCCATTGGTAGTTTTTTATTCACAGGGCCTACAGGTGTGGGCAAGACGGAAGTGGCGCGTCAATTGGCGCGGGTTTCTGGTATCGAGTTGATTCATTTTGATATGTCGGAATACATGGAATCTCATGCTGTTTCCCGTTTGATTGGTTCACCACCGGGTTATGTGGGTTTTGAGCAGGGTGGTTTGTTAACTGATGCCATTGCGCAGTCGCCGCATGCCGTATTGCTGCTGGACGAAATTGAAAAAGCACACCCTGATATATTTAATATATTATTGCAGGTGATGGATCATGGCTCGCTGACGGATAATAATGGACGCGTCGCTAATTTTCAGCATGTGATTATTATTATGACCAGTAATGCGGGCGCATTTGATATGCAGCGTAGCAGCTATGGCTTTACGAAGCAAAGTCATCAAGGGGCAGATCAAGAGGCTGTGAAGCGTTTGTTTACGCCCGAATTTCGCAACCGTTTGGATGCCATGATTCCGTTCTTGGCGCTGGCTGAAGCGACGATTTCCCATGTGGTTAATAAATTTTTGGCAGAACTCGAAGTGCAACTGCTGGAGAAAAAGGTGGAGCTGGATGTTTCTACGGCAGCGCGAGCTTGGTTGTCGGAACATGGTTATGATCCTTTGATGGGTGCTCGTCCGATGGCACGCCTGATTCAGCATGAAATTAAAAAGCCGTTGGCGGATGCGATTTTATTCGGCTCTTTGCAAAAAGGTGGTCGCGCACATGTGGATGTGACGGATGAGGGTTTGTCACTGACTTTCGAGGAAACAGCCGTTGCCTGAGTGGGTGTTTGCACAGTCTTTTTTATTGTATTGTTTCTTGATCAATACTGGGCTGGTGCTGTTGTGGTTTTTGTTATTTGTAGGCTTGCGTCGAGAGATCTATCGTTTGCATAGCCGCTGGTTCCCGATGGCTGAAGAACCTTCGTGGTGATTCACTATAGCTTGATGGGGTCTTTTAAGATCTTGAATGCATTGCTGTTTTTTATTCCGTGGTGCGCGCTTATTTTGTTAAATGGGCATATTTAAATGCCATGGGGAAAGGTAATACTATGACTGATGATCACACTGTGTATGTGAATACGCCATCGCTGCTGCATACTGCTTGCCAGCAGCTTCAGGGTTGTAGCGTTATTTGCGTGGACACCGAGTTTCATCGTGAAACCACCTACCGCCCTGAATTTGCTCTGTTGCAAGCGTATGCAGGCAGTCGCTGTTGGTTGTTTGACCCCTTGGCATTGGATGATATGTCGCCCTTATGGACGGTGTTGTGCGATCCTACGATTGTTAAAGTGTTCCATGCGGGGCATCAGGATATGGAGATTATCTTGCAGGAGTGTGGTCAATTGCCGTTGCCTATGTTTGATACTCAAGTGGCAGCATCGTTGTTGGGCTACGGGCAGCAAATTGGCTTTGCTAATCTGGTGCAGCGGGTGATGAAAAAGAACCTGCCGAAACAAGAGTCGTTCAGTGATTGGATGGCGCGTCCCTTGCGTCCGCAGCAATTGGATTATGCTGCCGATGATGTGATTTGGTTGATGCCTGTGTATCAATCGCTGCAAGAGCAGTTAGAGGCGCGGGGGCGTTTGCTATGGTTGCAGCAAGAGCAAGCTTCATTGTGTCAGGTGGAAACTTACATCGAAGATATCAATCAGGTTTTTTGGCGTGTTAAAGGGGTAAATCGTTTGCGTGGGCGCGCTCTGGCTGTGTTGCGCGAGTTGGCAGCGTGGCGAGAGACAGCAGCACGTAAGCGGAATCTTCCTCGTCGGCGTGTGATGCAGGATGACCCATTGCTGGAAATTGCTCGCCGTGATCAACTTTCGTTGGATGTGATGGAGCGTATGCGCGGCTTGAGTCATGGTTTGCTGCGTCGCTTCGGTGATGAGCTCATCACGGTATGGCAGCGTGGTATGGCGTGTGATGCCGAGCATTGGCCGAAGGTTGAACGAGCGGCGTCCCATGCAGCAGGTACCGATTTACGTATGGAGCTAATGAATAGCTTGGTGCGCTTGAAATCGGAAGAGTGTGATGTGGCAAGTTCGATTTTGGTGCGCCGCAGCGAATTGTCAGCGTTAGCTTCGTGGGGGTGTGACTGTAAAGGTGAACCGCCAGAATTGCAGTGTTTGATGCATTGGCGTTATGATTTGGTAGGGCATGATTTGTTGCGCTTGTTGCGCGGTGAAATATGCCTCTGTCTCGATACTCAGTCTGGTTTACCTAAAATTAGAGCGATGGCCGATTTGAAGAACACCGCCGCATGAAATGTTCTTTTTCTATTGATGCGCTAGCGGATTCAGGGGCAAAATCGTGGCGCTTATTAGCTGATCGTGAGCATTGGCGAACAGCAGTGTTTGCCGAGCCGTTGCAGGCCGGTGATTTGCAACTGGCGGCTGATGAAGATGCAGCAGCGTGGCATGGCCTTCGCTTGCGTCATGATAAAGAAGGTTTGCGGGTGCATGATCGCCCCAGTCGTTTTGATTTTTTGATGCGTGGCGTTTTCTCTCACGCGGTGTTGCACCGCTGTTCTGCTGCACCGATTCCTGATTTACAACAGATGCGTGATGTGGTGGCTGCTCATGATGCTGGTGTACCATGGTTATTATATGTGAATATTGCTGGGCAATTTGCTATGTTAGATACGCGCACTGAACCCTTGATCGGTAATTTGCGTATTGCTGTGC
>JAUZQP010000055.1 GCA_030950965.1 Mariprofundaceae bacterium | reverse complement strand
AAGCAGCGCGTACCGATGTGGAAAAAAGAGACCACGCCTGAGGGTGAAAGTTGGGTGAGTCCGCATCCATGAGCACGCCCATTTTATCTATTGTCGGGCACAGCAACGCAGGCAAAACCACGCTGTTGGAAAAACTGCTCGTCTGCCTATGCGCCCAAGGTTTGCGCGTGGTGACAGTGAAGCATTGTCACCATCAACCAGAACTGGATCAGCGGGGCAAAGACAGCTGGCGGCATAAGCAAGCGGGTGCTGTCACCACGTTTCTCATTGGTCCCAGGCAGTTAGCGATGGTAAAAGAGATTGATGCAGCGCCGACTCCGCAGTATCTATTGCAGCAGTATGGTGATGATTATGATCTGATGCTGGTAGAGGGCTACAGCACACTACCTGGTAAAAAAATCGAAGTGCTACGCGCCGCCTGCCAATCCTCCTTGCGTTGCCCCGAGCAGGATTTATTGGCCGTGGTAAGCGATGTAGACACACTTCCCCAGCACCTGAACGTCATCGACCTCAACGACATTGACACGCTGGTAACGCTGGTTTACCAGTGGATGGAGGAAGAAGGTGATTGAACAGCTTGAAGGATGCGTTAGTATGATACTATATAGGAGATATATTAATATGAAAAGCCTTATCGAGAACTGTCTGCACTATTGGAGTGATGAAGAAAAATATAAATCTTTACTTAGGTAACTCGCAATAAATAACCCACCAAACTAGCTTGTCTTTTTGCCCAGCATCGGCGTTGCAAAAAAAGCTTACATAGCAAGCTATGCTTTGCTTTTTGCGCCTTGATTCGGAACAAAAATCCTGCGCGATTTTGGTAGGTTATTTATTGCGAGTTGCCTTACCCGATTATGTATACCGAGGAACAAATGAAACTCCCCAAACAATTCGGGATAATAAAGGATTCATAGCAAGGGATCTTGATGGAAATAAATCAATACTAAAGCATTGTTGTAGTACTAGAAAATCTATTTACATCTCTACAACTACGGTACTAGAAGAAGCAGTTAGACATGCACAGAAAGCTGGCAAGGGGTGGGTTTATAAAATAAAATCCAAAGATGGAATTTTAGTATCGGATTTTTTAGAGCTTTGCAGTGGTTATCACAAAGATGAAAAAGAAGTGGTTTTTCCTTGTAAAATACCATTAGGAAACGTTGAATGTTTCCAGATAGCCTTCTTTACATCGCAAAATAAGTCGACTACAGATAAATTTTTCCCAATATTAGAAAGACCTCATTAGATATGGGTAAGGGTCTCTTTTGCGAAATAAAACTTGTGTAAACATAAGAGTTCTTAGACGTTTCGAACGTAATTCTACTTATGACTAATGTGAAATTACATAAAAAGTATTATTTTCCACAGTATGAAAAAGGGAGTTTTTTTATGCCAGCACTATTATCAAAACACTTTGATGAAGTATTAGAACCATTGGGCTATCAGGCTGCAAATTTTTTCTTGGCGGCATCATTGTACCATGCGCACAAGGTGAGTTTTTCTGTCGCTGCTGAGTTGGCAGAGCTTGATTTTACTGCCTTTATGTGCCGCTTGCAGGAACACTTTGGCACAGGATTTATCCTTGATGATGAAGTTGTTGAGGCAGATATACATACCGTTGAACAGATTACCATCCGCTCATGAGGTGTGTTTCTAACGCCAGTCCTATTATTTTTTTATCGAAGTTAAATGCGCTAGAATTACTCACTGCTTGCTTTGACGAAGTACATATCTCACATGCCGTTGTTGGCGAAGTAACAAATATTCATATTCCTAATTTTTTATTGGTTGATGCCATATCAGACAAAGGAATGGGCTATGTTGAGGGGGCGTTAGGGCGGTTGCATTCGGGAGAGTTAGAGTCAATGGTCTTAGCCAAAGAGATTTCTGCAGATTACGTTCTTCTTGATGATTTATTGGCACGTCGTAAAGCGACCAGCATGGGGTTACAAGTGATGGGAACGGTAGGTGTTATTCATTTGGCATATAAAATGGGGAAAATTGATGCAAAGCAAGGATTGAGCTTTATCCAAGCGTTAACACAAGATCATAATCTTTACCTCTCACAGACGATGTTAAAAAAAGTGACATCATTATTTTCACCATCATAGCTGATCTGGTTTGCCGCTGGATGCGACAGAACCCATGACCCATCTTTTTAGTATTGAGCATTGCACGGCTGTTATTCTAGCGGGTGGTGAATCACGCCGTATGGGGTGTGATAAAGCGCAGCTACGGCTTGGTGAAGCTTCCTTGCTGGATCATGCGCTCCATCATGTTCGTCCCGTGTTCCCTCATATTGCAGTGAGTGTGAGACAGCCACGTGATGATGTGGATGGCGTGCAATGGTGTGACCAAGGTGCAGGGCGCGGGCCTATGATGGGTATCGCCGCAGCTTTGTCGCAGATGACTACGCCGTGGTTGTTTGTGTTGGCGTGTGATATGCCCTTGGTCTCGTCCGCATTGATTCGTCAGTTAGCCGAGCAAGTGCAACAGGACGATGCGGTAGACGTGATCGTGCCGCGCATCCATGGTCATGTGCAGCCGCTGTGTGGTTTTTATTCGGTACGCTGTTTGCCTGCCATGGAGGCGCGTATTGCCGCAGGTCAGCGCGGTGTACAGTCCTTGATTGCTACATTGCATGCTCGTGTAATTGATTGGGATAGCATGCCGCAGCAGTTTATGGATGTGGACACACCGCAAGATATGAACATGATCGAATCTCAATATCAAGGACGTTTATAATGCAATATTTTTCAGTTGCCGATGCGCAGGCGTGCATCTTGCAACATACTCAGCGTTGCCGCCACGAGCGCGTAGCACTGCATGATAGTTTAGGGCGCGTGTTGGCCGAGGATGTGTTCGCTAATCGCAATCACCCTCCGTATGATGTATCAGCGATGGATGGCTATGCCGTGCGCTATGCTGATATTGCCCATGCCACGGCAGAAGAGCCCGTGAGCCTCGGCGTAGTGGATGATATTCGTGCTGGTGCTATGCCGAAGTGTCGTGTGTTGGCAGGGAAAGCAGCGCGGATTATGACGGGCGCAGCAACGCCTGAGGGTGTGGATACCGTGATTCGCGTGGAAGATACCGAGGCGGATGATGAACATCAGGTATGGATTCGCGCTATTGCACCGCAAGGGGCAAACATTCGTCCACTGGGTGAAAACCTGCGCAAAGACACCATGACTTTAGCGAAGGGAACAACGATTACACCGGGCGTACTGGCAATTTTGGCGATGGTGAAACAGAGCACCGTGACGGTGTATGCCCAGCCACGGGTAGCCATTTTAGCAACCGGTGATGAGTTGGAAGCCCTTGATGAGGCGATGGATGAGGAGAAAATCCCCGATGCCAACAGCCATGCACTTTACGCGCAGTGCAAAGCATTGGGTATTGAGGCGACCATGCTTGGCATAGCACGGGATAACCCCATTGAGTTGCGTGCCAAGCTGGCAGAGGGCATGGGCTATGATGTGTTGCTTGCTTCTGGTGGTGTGTCGGTCGGCGTGCATGATTTTGTCCGCCCTACGCTGGCTGACTTGGGTATTGGCATGCATTTTTGGCGTGTTGCTATGCGCCCCGGTCACCCGTTGGCATTCGGTAGTCATGAGAGCGGCGCAAGGATTTTTGCATTGCCAGGGAACCCTGTTGCCAGCATGGTCTGCTTTGAACAGTTCGTTGCTCCAGCACTGCGTACGATGATGGGGCATCAGCAAATTCACCGCCGTACCGTCGCGGCACGCCTGACCCATGATATAAAAGACAGGGCAGGGCGGACGCATTTTGTACGCGTGACACTGCGCCAAAATGAACACGGTTACAGTGCGACTTCAACGGGGGCGCAAGGCAGTGGCGTGTTGATGTCGATGGCTGTAGCCCAAGGCTTGTTGCCGATACCTGCCGATGCCACGGTGATGCACGCGGGTGATGTGGTGAATGTGCAACTGTTACAAGAGATGGAATATCAAGCCGATGCAGGCGTGGAGTGCTGAATGAAAGTCATTAATATAGGGGTTGTGACGGTTTCTGATCGTGCCAGTCGCGGTGAATATGAAGACTTAGGCGGCCCTGCTATGGTGGCATGGTTTGAGCGTGTGCTAAGCTCTAAGTGGCATGCCGTCAAACGTGTGATACCTGACGATCAGGCGGGTATTGAAGCGACCTTAAAAGAGCTCGCCGACGTGGAGGGGTGTTGTTTGATTGTTACCACCGGGGGGACAGGCCCTGCCGTGCGCGATGTCACCCCAGAAGCGACCGAGGCTGTGTGTGAAAAGATGATGCCTGGCTTTGGCGAACTGATGCGTCAAGCGTCACTTAAATTTGTGCCAACAGCGATTCTTTCTCGGCAAACGGCAGGCATTCGCGGGCAATCGTTAATCGTGAACCTACCGGGCAAGCCCTCCGCTATTGGCGATTGCTTAAATGCCGTTTTCCCTGCTATTCCGTATTGCATTGACCTTATCAACGGACCGTATATCGAAGCCAATGCAGCGCAATGTGCAGTGTTTCGCCCTAAAGCTAAAATCTAACCTGACTAAATCCTAGGAGGCGGTCCGAAAATAGAAAGACCTACTGCGAAACCCCCATTTCGGGCATGATTCTCGTCTATTTTCGTTAAATATACCCTGCTATTCGCCTCAAACAGCCGAAAATCATGACTCAAAATGGGAATCCCTCGTTACGGTCTCTATTCTCGGACAGCCTCCTAGGGTAAGTTTATTTTAAAAAAATATAAATAACTGATAATTA
>JAUZQP010000054.1 GCA_030950965.1 Mariprofundaceae bacterium | reverse complement strand
AATGGCTTTTTCCTGAACCCCTCAAACTCCATAGTCCGCCCTCCTATGGACAAATCATTCAACTTACCCAGCCTTTGCCTGCGATCACCACATTACGGTGTTGGCTTTAATGTCTTACAAGGGGCGCATTATGCCTGAATTTACTCACTCCGATGACAACACGCCTGACTTGCGGGTGGATTTTGCGGGGCTGTCTTTGCAAACACCGTTGGTTATGCTTTCTGGTTGCGTTGGCTTTGGCGAGGAGTATCCGCGCATTCAGGGCTTTAGTCATCGTGATATAGGTGCGGTTATCCTTAAAGGAACAACCTTAGAGCCGCGCATGGGTAATGCACCGCATCGGGTGTATGAAACACCATCGGGCATGCTAAATGCCATTGGTTTGCAAAACCCTGGGGCGCGTTACGTGGTCGATCAAGTGTTGCCGCGCTTGCCGCATGATGAAACGCAGTTCTGGGCAAATGCCAATGGCACATCGCCTGAGGAGTACGCTGAAGTGGCGCGTATTTTTGACGATTCACCCGTGACGGCGATTGAAATCAACATCTCCTGCCCCAACGTAAAAGAGGGTGGTGTGCATTTTGGTAATGACCCAGCGATGGCAGCGCGGGTAGTGGCTGCGATGCGAGCGGTAACAAACAAGCCGTTGATTACCAAACTATCCCCCAATAACGCCGACATTGCAGAAACAGCGCGCTGCTGCATCGAAGCGGGCAGTGATGCTTTTGCGGTGATTAACACCTTGGTCGGCATGGCGGTGGATGTTGAACGCCGCACCCCTGTCATCGCCAATATCTCTGGCGGTTTGTCGGGGCCTGCAATCAAGCCAGTTGCCTTATGGAAGCTGCATCAGGTACGAGCAGTGACACAAAAACACGGCATTCCTATTGTTGGTCAGGGTGGTATTGCTTCGGCACAAGATGCGTTGGAGTTTGCCATTGTCGGCGCGGATGCCTTGGGTGTCGGCACGGGGCTGTTTTATCAACCACTGATGTGTGGCGAGCTGCTAACGGGGTTGCGTGAATATTTGAACAATCACGACATGGAAGCTTACCGCGATCTTGTCGGTACATTGGGTGGTGCAGCATGATGCGTGCTGTATCTTTACTGCTGGGCTTGCTGCTGTTGCTACCTATGGCGGCGCAGTCAGGCACGCTATCTGTCGTCGAAAGTGGTCAATGGGTGCAGGTGGGAAAGGTTTATGATGGCGACACTTTCCAAACACGCAAGGGCATGAAAGTGCGTTTATTGGGCATGAACACCCCCGAAGTTCGCCACGGCACAGAGCGAGGGCAGGTCATGGGGCGCGAGGGGACCGCCGCGTTGAAGCGGTTGATTAGCGGTCAAACCGTGCGCCTTACGTTTGACCGTGAGCGCACTGACCGTTATGGACGTACGTTGGCGCAAGTGTGGTTGCGTGATGGGCGTTGGGTGAATGGGCTGTTGGTGGCGCAAGGTTTTGCCCATGTCTATACCTTTGCACCGAATGTACGTTGGGCTGATAAGTTGTTGCATGAAGAGCATAAAGCCATCGCCGAAGGTCTAGGTATTTGGAAGACGGCGCGTTTTTCGGTGTTGCCAGCAGAGCGCGTGAAGGCACGAAACATTGGTGAATTTCGCGTGGTTGAAGGTGTAGTTGATGCCATGCGCGGCAAAAAAGGGTGGTCGTTCACACTGGGACGACTGCACATCAGCGTGCCACGAAAATACCGCGCAGGGTTCAAGCAAGCCCCAGCCTTAGGTCATGTTGGGGCAAACATACGAGTACGCGGACGGATTCGTGCAGCAAGCAGGGGTGACAAACTTTACTTAGCTCTGCACACGCCAGCGGATATGGAGTGGTTATGAAAACATGGCAACGTGTATGGATGATGTTGGTGTTGGCTGCGATGATACCGTCATGTGCCACCAACCCCGTGAGCAAAAACAAAGAATTTGTCATGATGAGCGAGAAGGAAGAGCTTAATCTTGGTCAAAAGCTGGCGGCGGAATACAACAAACAATTGTCACTGTTGGATAAAAAAGATCCACTGGCTGTGTATGTGAATGGCGTGGGTCAGAAGGTTGCCAACGTTTCGGATCGCCCCAACCTATTTTTTGACTTTAAGGTGGTTGATGATGCCACCATCAATGCCTTCGCCTTGCCGGGCGGACATATTTATATCCACCGTGGTCTGTTAAACCATTTGAACTCGGAGGCAGAGCTGGCAGCGGTATTGAGCCATGAGGTAGGGCACGTTACGGCGCGTCATGCTGTGGCGCGCTATACGCAGATTCAAGGCTATCAATTAGGCATGATGATTACGTCGATTTTTGTTCCTGTTCCGCAGGCTTTGGGGCAGATGAGTAGCTTGATGGCGCAAAGTTTTATTATGGGTTTTGGTCGCAAGCAAGAGCTGCAATCCGACGAGTTAGCACTCAAGTATGCGCCCGCAGCAGGTTATGATCCCCAAGCCACCGTGCATCTGCTAGCAACCTTAAAACGGCTAGAAGAGATCGGCAAGTTGGAGAAAAAGGACGTGGGCGACAAGGTACCAGAATACCACGGTGCGTTTGCCTCTCACCCTGAAACGAAAAAGCGCATTATG
>JAUZQP010000053.1 GCA_030950965.1 Mariprofundaceae bacterium | reverse complement strand
AACAACGCTACGCACTGAAGCTTCGAGCCGAAGATGATGCATGGTTAAAATCGTGGCTTGAACAACACGGTATGCATGCAACCCGCTTGGATCAAGGTTGGCTTATTCGTTGAAGCATATTCTTAATGTGCCCAACACCATAACTCTGGCACGCATATTGATGACCCCAGTGATTGTTTTTTTTATCCTAGAAAAAAACATCATGCCCGCTTTGGGACTGATGATTATCGCTAGCATCACCGATATGCTTGATGGCTTGGTTGCACGTTATTATAACATGCGGACGACAGTAGGCTCCTACCTCGACCCCTTGGCTGATAAATTGATGTTAATTGCCGTGTTTGTATCGCTGTTTATTGTCGATCATGTGCCACTATATTTATTTTTAGCTGTGATTTTTCGTGATATAGTCATTGTCATTGGAGCGATTACTTACGAACTGATGACCCACAGCCTAAAAATGGAGCCAACCTACATCTCTAAAGCCACAACGCTGGCACAAATGATCTATGTCGTAGTGGTCTTAGTGAGTATGATTACATCATTACATGCCCTTTGGCTCCATGCCATAGCGTGGTTGACGTTCGCGCTCACCTGTACATCAGGCATTCATTACTTGGTAAGCTGGACGCAAAAAGCGATTCGCAATGAACAAAAGGAACATGACTGAGCAACCCTCGCTATTCGATGCTGCATCGTGGCAACGGGCGCGATTCGGCGCGTGGGTACACCATGCAAGCAGTGCCAATAGCGAACGGCGCATAGCGCAGTGGCTGATTCACCCTGGTTTATTGTGGCTGCATGCCAAAGAGCCTTGCAGCGGTAAAAGTCATCTACTGCATGAGGTCGCATCTTCCTGCGCACAGATGCACATCATTCATACTGACCTCCCCACCCCACCCCATGAAACAGCGACAGCCCGTGTGGCACGTTGGTTATCCACCCTAGAGCATGCCACGCATTGGGTCGTTGATCTCCCGTCTGGTCCTTGCTGTCCTATTGATGGCGAAGCGCTGTTTCATTTAATTGAACACGCCCGCAGCGCGCATGTAGGTTTATTGATTGCTTGGTCATGTGCGGACAACGCACTTGCTCCCGCCGAATTAGCCAGCCGTTTGCGTATGATGGAGCAAACACCATTAGCAGCCCCTACCGATGACGCGCCGCTCGCTGCCGTCTTACAATCCGCAGCCCTCAACCTACATTGGGACATACCTGAAGCTGTCTTGGGGGTCATGTTATCCCATACTGAACGCACATTAGCCCATCAAATGACGGTATTACAGCACCTTGAATGGGAATCTCGCCACCAAGGTGTCCGCACCACCCAACGCTGGGTACGCGACAACCTGACTGACACATGAGTGCCACCACATCGTGGCTGAATGGTCAATGCGTATTGGTCACCCGAGCGACCCACCAATACCCAGCACTTGCCCAGCTCATTCAACAACACGGCGGCACAGCACTAAGCCTACCCTGCTTAAGCATGGAACCATTACCGCAACAAATTAACGAAGGCTTGCTGTTATGCCAACAGGTCAGTGATGTATTATTCACCAGCGGTAATGCAGTGGCTTATGTGGAGCAACAGCTACAAGAGTCAGGGAGTAGCCTCGCTACAACGCTGCAAAACAAGCGTGTCGCTGCCATTGGTGAAAAAACAGCGACACTTTTACAGCGTTGTGGCGTGCATGTTGAGGTCATCCCCGACAAACAACAAGCCTCGCAACATGGCTTACTTCAACACTATCAACAACATGGCTTGCCAGATTCGTTACTATTCTTCCGTGCCGACGAAGGTAACGATGCGCTGCAACACGGACTCATGGCTGCTGGCATCACCGTTCACTTGGTCAAAGCCTACCGCACCGTATGCCCTGCCGAAGATGACACCGCCCGCATGGTGCGCACACGCTTGCAACAAGGCAGCATTGACGCGGTATTATTAGCAAGCAGCAAAACAGCGCAGCATTACGTCAAACGCATCGGCGATGTAGCGTTGGCAGATATACCATCTATTGTCGTCATCAGCTTACAGGTAGCCACGGCTGCCGAGCAATTAGGCTTACACATCAATGCCATTGCCGAAACCCCCAACTTCCCATCCATGTTAAAGGCTTTAGCCTGAGTTATTGGCTTCCCGTTTAAGATGGACATCCTTTAACAGCAACGTGTTGAACGGGATGTAATGGCAAGGATTTGCACTCAAGGGTAGGGTGCATGGCTGGGCGAATATGTTAGAATAACGAGGTATCATCATGCAGAAACCAATCATCCTGCACACACTGGGCGTGCTGTGTTGTATCGGCACGTTCACATGCTCGGCTACGGCGCAAGAACTGCACGCTTCAGCGAACATTACTCTGCCTGCAACGGTGATTGCTAGCGAAGATGTGAGTGGCATTGCTCGTCTTGGTTCATCGCTGCTGGTTGTCTCCGACGAAGCCAGCGAGCACAACGAAAATGTCTTGCAGGTGCTCAATGCAAAGCATGAGTTGACGGCAACGATTCCGCTGCTAACGGGTGATGAGGTCGATCTGGAAGGGCTCGCGGTGGAGGGGCGCACGGTGTATGCCATTGGCTCGCACTCCTCCAAACGTAAACGTATCAAAGCGGATAAATCCTACCGAAAAAACCTTAAAAGCTATCGTGATGATGCAATCAAAGATGAAGCTGGGCGTGACTTTGTCTTTCGGGTGCGCTTCGATAAACACGGTGCGGTGGTCAACACTGCGCAGATTAGCTTGCACGATGTGATTCAAAACAGTCCTGTACTTACCACATTCAGTCGTATTCCGAGCAAAGAAAATGGCGTGGATATTGAAGGCCTAGCAGTGCGCGATGGCTGGCTGTATGCGGGCTTCCGAGGGCCTGTATTTCGAGGTAATCGGGTGCCTGTGTTGCGTTTTAACTTTGATCACCCAACCCAAGATGCACAGCTACTGTTTGTCACCTTGGGTGGACGCGGTATTCGCGGCATAACGGAAGTGTCGGATGGCTTTTTGCTGCTGGCAGGGCCTGTGGGTGATGGTGATGGCTCTTACCGCATCTACCATTGGGATGGTAACGACACCACGCCTGGCAAAAAACGGCATGGTATGCCATGGGGTCAAGTGCAGCTATTGGGTGAACTGGTCGTCCCTGTGGGACAAAAAGCTGAAGGTGTGACCTTGATGCAAGAGTCGCCACAGACCTACCAACTGCTGATCGCCTACGACAACGCCAAACAGCGTGACCGCATCGTACAGCGCTTTGATGTAAGACGTTAGGACATGCGTTATTTGGCGGTGGACAAGTTGGCGGTGGCTATTGGTAACCATCAGCTGCTGTCTAGCATCAGCTTCCGCCTCTACCCAGGTGAATTGTGCGCCTTGATTGGTCCCTCTGGAGCGGGCAAAAGCACGCTGATTAAATCCATGCTCGGCTTGATGGACTTTGAGGGAAACATTCGTTTGCCACAAAAAAACACCCCGATTGCCTACGTACCGCAAGATGACCATCTGCATGTGGCGTTGCGCGTGGAGCAGGAGTTGGATTACGCCTGCCAACTGCGCCTGCCCGCATCCTCTGAGCCGCGCCGCCGTCACCATATTCAAAAGGTTGCGCGCCAAGTGGGTCTGTTAGAACGGCTGGATCTGCCCATTCAGCAACTATCTGGTGGTCAGCGCAAGCGTGTTTCAGTGGCACTGGAGTTGCTCACCACGCCTGGTTTTATGATTCTGGATGAACCTACATCAGGCTTGGATCCTGGTATGGATACCCAAATGATGGAGCTGTTCGCCAGCATTGCCGAGCAACAAAAAATTGTCATGGTCGCCACCCACAATATGCAAAATATCGAGCGTTGTCAGAACATGCTGTTGATGCAGCAGGGGCAGGTGGTGTTTTTTGGTCCGCCAAAAATCGCCTTGCCGTGGTTCAAAGTGCATGAATTTGAAGATATATTTATTCGCCTGCAACAACACACGCCGAGTGAGTGGGCAGCACGTTACCAACAAAGCACTGTCGCACAAGAATACGCCCGCCGTTTGCCACCAGAAATCAAGCAAGCGCGTGAACAACGCGACGTGAAAGCCGATGCTCCAGCCAACACCATCATAGATGAACCACACACTGCT
>JAUZQP010000052.1 GCA_030950965.1 Mariprofundaceae bacterium | reverse complement strand
ACGACGTATAGCACTGCTATATAAGTCTTTTTGTAACGCAGAAGCTCGCGGAATAGACAAGAAGAAAATGTTAAAAGACTTATGGTCAGCTACTTATCATAGCTCTCGCCGTGTGGTGCGCTACGCTTCACCGTTGCAGCTCTCTTTTTGTCCCGACTTAAGCGGAAAGCCGGATTTTCCACAACTCCGTCCTTTTTCTTGCAACCGCGAATCATAGTTCCGCGTTGACGGTTGCGGTTACGCACCAGTATTAGCGATAAATAATTCACTGTTTCGCCTGCTAAGGATGCCACATTGCGTATCATGCGTTCTTCTGGTGCGCCTGCCTTTTCGATGAATATCGCGTGTTCTAATAGGTCGTTATCGGATAACCAACGAATAATATCATCCAGCAATGGTTTGACCTTGAGCAATACCAGCGTATCAAAATGCGGTAATAAGTGCTCTAATTCTGCTACACCATAACCTGCTGGAACGATGGCCACCATGTCGTCGGTTTCGGCTAATGGTATGGCAGCAGAGGCTGCAGCAGCATGGTAGGATGGCACGCCAGCAATGATTTCTACCACAATGTTAACATCGCTTTGACCAACGAACCGTGCTAAGTAGGTGAATGTGGAAAAGGTTGAGGCATCACCTTCGACTAAAAAAACCACATCACGACCAGCTTGCAACACAGGGACAATCTGCGCCGCTGCCCGTGCCCATGCGCGGCTCAGTACTTCGGTATCGTGGGTCATTGGAAACACCAGTTCCATGGCATCATGAGGCGTGCTTAGTTCGGTACGCTGGACGATACCCAGTGCATGACTGCTGCCACCCTTGCGGCGCACGGGGTAACACCATAGGGCATCTGATTGCAGAGCTTGCCACGCTTTGCGCGTAATCAGCCCTTCATCACCCGGCCCTAACGATGCCGCGATTAATCGCCCTCGATGCTGGCTCATACTTCACCTTCTCCTGTGCGACTGACAGATACGATCCATACGGGGTTTTCTGCTGCCATGCGGTGCATATGTAAAATCGGTTTGCTGCGTGATACCTGCATTTGGGTAACGCTCCATGCTACAGCCATCGTTTTCAGCGTGGCAGTAGCTGTAGCGAGGTTCTCGATGGTGACGAAGTTCATCACCAGATGACCATCAGCCTTTAAGCGCGATACAACCCATGCAATCAAACTAGCTAATTCACCACCTGAACCGCCTACAAACACCGCATCGGGGGCAGGCCAAGCGTTCAAACATTCAGGGGCTTTACTGTGTACCAAGGTGTAATGGTGCACGCCCATGCGCTGTTGATTTTGCTGGGCAATGGCAACATCGGCACTATTCTTTTCTATCGCATAGACCCAACCATCGGGGCATAGCCGCGCTGCTTCCAGCCCTACTGCGCCTGAACCTGCACCAATATCCCATACGATATGGTGCGGTTGAAGTTGCATCATCGCTAAAGAGACGGCACGTACTTCGCGCTTGGTAATCAAACCTTTATCAGGCTTACGTTGGGAAAAGCTGACATCGTCCAAGCCAAAGCGCACCACGGCAGGCAAGGGGGTTGTACGTTGTAATAAGACCATGTTTAAATCGGCGTAGTGGCGTGAGGCAAGTTCAGCACACGTCAATCCTTGGACCAGTTGCTCATCTGCTTGCAACAGAGACTCCGCCACGCGCATATCAAAATAGGCATCCAACCCCTCGGTCAATAACATGCGCGCAATACGAGCAGGTGAGTTCTGCGGACTGGTAAACACAACAATGGTATCATCTTGGCAGCAGGCATGAAACAGCGGGTAGAGTCCGTGACTCACGCCGCGCATATCTTTCCACTCCCCCGTGTCTTTGCTGTGAATCGAGCAGATTTTCGCACCGTGCCACGGCACACCAAAACGTGCACACGCCCATTGCATGGCTGATGCTTGAGGGATGATATTCAGCCGCGCATAGCCTAACTTCTTGCCTAAATAGGAAGCGATGCCATGGCATAAGGGATCACCCGTTGCCAACACCACCACCTGTTGATCTGCTTGCCAAGCTATGTTAATCCACTCCGGAACATCGCTCAAATGACCGCCTAAATCACGGCAGCGCGTGTTAGCAGAAACATGCTTATGGAACATCGCCAACACACGCTCGCTGCCAATCACTATATCCGCTTGAGCAATCACCTGCTGTTGCCAAGCAGCAAGTCCTTCCCAACCATTATCCAGCACACCCAATACACAGACCTGCTTCACACTTTGATTCATACCATCTCCATTGTAATCATTCACTCCCCCCCCACTTATTTTTCCGCCCTCTGCGTTGAAAGTGCTCATTTACTCAAGCGTAAACTGCGCGCTTTCGCCTTGATGGCGAAAAAACAGAGGGGGTGTGAATGATTACTCTCCATTGCCATTATGGGTAAACAAAAAAGCCAGCCTTCTCGTGAGAAAAGGCTGGCTGTGTTACTAACTTAGGAATGTATCAAGTTAGTGAAAACATCAAGATTTACGGGGAATATCATTCAACCCCGTGATCTCTTCCAACTCGCCCAATAAGCTAGTTAAATCAGGGTCGCTATCATCATCCAAGGCTGAACGTGTTTGCAAGGATAGATCCAAGTCACCTGTCGAGAGGGATAAGTCCAAGGCATCACTGTCGTCATCATCATCCATATCGATACTGATTTCACTGGTGTCCATGTCATCTACCAACATAGACATCGTGCTCAGTGTTTTGGTCAATTCATCATCATCGTCACTATCTGTTTCCATGGATTGCAACGCTGGTGTAATATCATCTACCATTAAACTCATACTATCTAAAGAATGCTCAATATCATCGCTACCCAAATCAAGGGGTATGCCAGATTGCTTACTGTTTTCCATCGTGACGGTACTAATAAAGTCTAAGGATCCAAACTCATCGTCATCGGATGAGCCTAAACCAGCATTGAAATCAGTGACAATGGTTTCATCACCTTGACTCTCTATGGAATCATTATCCAATGAGGCTGGAACATCATCAAAGCTCATATCCAACATCGCTAAGTCATCGTCCAAATCATTGGAACCAAGATTCAAATTGACATCACCACCTTGGTTGCCCGAGCCTTCTTCATCAAAGGATAGGTCACCCATATCGAAATCAAAGTCTATCGCATCATCCGAAGAATCAGTGGAGGGGTCGCCCAATACATCAGAAGCATCCAACGATGTATCATCAAGATTCATATCACTCAAATCAAAGCCTAAGTCATCTGAACTACTCATGGTTGACTCAGTAGCCGCTATGGGTGTTGATTCAAGGCTGCTATCATCGTCATCATCAAGCCCTGACATATCTAAGCTATCAAAGTCGAAGTCAAGCGCATCAAGAGAATCTGCTTGAGACTCTGTGGCTGCTGCATGAGCGCTATCATCGTTGCCACTCACTGAAGATAGATCCATATCACCTAAGTCAAAATCTAAATCACCATCTGATTCAGTCATGGGAGCTGATGCGGCACTTGAACTATCATCGCTGCCACTCACTGAAGATAGATCCATATCACCCAAATCAAAATCTAAGTCACCATCAGCTTCGGGCATGGCGGATGATTCTGAACTAGAGCTGTCAGCATTTAAAGAGGATAGATCAATATCACCTAAATCAAAGTCGAGGTCATCTGAAGTACCCGCACTTGCTGCCGCTGCCATCGCTGCATCAGTACCAACAGAACCCAAATCTATATCGCCAATATCAAAGTCTAAGCCGTTGTTGCCAGATTTTAACTCACCCATATCCACTTCAGCGGTAGACTCCATCTCAGACAGGCTCATGCTGCTATCCAGAGCAGAAGCATCAGTACCTTCGTCAATCTCTAAGGTTTTTTCACTGCTAATCGCCGCCTTAACCCCAGAAGCATCAATACCTAACTCTCCGACTTCCGCCTCAAAATTGGTTAAGTCATCGCCTGACAATGCAGAGCGTGCCTGCGCCACAGTTTCGTCAATGCCTGATTGTTCACCCTTAGCATGACGGATTTGCAACATCTTAACATGAGCCTGAACATCTGATTTATTTAGTTTCAGTGCCATGCCAACCTGTTCTTCTGCTTCATCTTCCATGCCGTAACGTAGGTAAACATCGGCTTCTGTCAGGTAATCAACATCGGGAGATGGTGATTCGTCTTTATCGACAAAGGCATCAAATTCAGAGGTGTCTTCATCAGTCAATGCAGGGATTTGCTCTACAGGTAGGTTAACTTTGCTTCGTGTGCCGCCAATCGTTCCAGAGAACTCATCTTCCTCATTTGATTGAGATGCATCATCAGCACTTGGTTGAGATATATCAGCCATAGCTAACAACTCAGAGGCTTCCATCTCCGAGGCATCAAACTCATCGGAATTCAAACCAATGGAATCATCAGCATGATCATCTGCTGCTGCCATAGCAGCAGTACCTGCCATGGCACTACCAGCTACTGCTACCGCCGCAGCCTTGCCAGCATTGCGTTTTTTCAACAAGATAAACAGCACTGCCAGCACGATCAGGAGCAACAATACAATCGCGCCAATCACCCATAATAATGGAAAGCCAAAGACTAAAGAGGGTTCATCGTTCTCTATGTCATCTGTGCTGGCTGGTTTTTTCTGCGGTGTAGATGCAGCAGGCACTGGCTTTTCGGTAGGCTTAGCGGTTGGCGTTGTTTTAATGGGGGCTTCTGCTGGGGCTGGCGCGCTTAGCGTTGCAACAGGTTTTACTGCTGCTGGTGCGACTACAGCCTTAACCTCGGCTGCTGGTTTAGCTGCCACTGGCGTAGCAGGTTTTGCCACTGCTTGATTGACAGCTGTTGTGCTGCTATTGCTCTTCATGGAGTCCAACTGCGCCTGTAAACGTACGATTTGCAACTCTAGTTTCTTATTTCGTGCCTCAAGCGCTGCTTTTTCAGCACTGATTGAAGCCGCCTTCTGACTATCCATTGCTGCTAACTTTTCTTTCAACTGCTTATTTTCCAAAGTTAAAGCTTCGTTAGCTTTCGTCACAGCCATCGACGCAGCAGCATGCCCTTGATCGCCTTTACTCGAAGGAGCAACAACAGCCTTTTTCGTTGCGAGTTTAGCACGCGCTGTTGGTTGTTTAACCACTGTTTTAGGATCATTCTTTTTAGAAGCCGTCATCGGCTTGGCTGCAACACCCGTACCTGCTTTACCCAATCGAACATGGGGGCGGTAACGATTACGCTGTGCTTTTGCAATATCAGCATACTTCGGCTTTTTCACCAACTTCTTCCACTGTACATTTTGCGATACCAGTATTTTACTGGCTTGCGAAGGTGAATAGCGCGCCACCTCTTTTGCACTCGGAATGTCCAAGAAGGTACCAGCCTTAATCAGGTTAATATTACCTTCACCGAATTTATCTTTGTTTTTCTCAAACAAAGCAATCATCACTTGGGCATTGGTAAATGTACCATCAATACGCAAACGTTGTGCCACCGTAGTTACGGTATCACCACGTACCATAGGACCATAACGAGCGGTGCGCGCCCAGCCTTTAGCCCGTACTGCTGATGCATCTTGGCGCACAGCTTTCATCGCCTTACTCTTGGTGTTCATCGCTGGTGCGGGGGGCTGGGAAGTGGCTGGTGCAGCAATCGTTTTTTTCGTCTGTGTCAATGCTGCGGAGGGAGTCGCAGTCGCCGCTGGTGCTTGTCCTTGACTAATATCAGCCACACGCGGTGTTTTGGACGAGGTGGGCAGTTCAAGAAAGACCACATACTTCTTAAAGTGGGTGGCACTGTTATAACGAACTTTCAACACTAAGTTGAAAAATGGTGTTTCGATATTGCTATTAGAGTTGATTTCTACGCGGGTTCCACGTTTGTCCGTTTTAAGCCATGTCTTAATCTGCTTAAGTACAGGATCACGGTATACTTCTAGTACACGGTAGTCATCACTGCCCGCTACATCGAGCGAGACATTGGACACCACTTCATCATTTTCCAACAATAAAGGTACCTCGGCATAAAAAGGTTCGCCTAGATGACTTGCCACTTCAATCTTGCCGACAGAAACTGCTTGCGCACTCCCCATCCCCATTGTTACAAAGAATGTAAGTGCATAAAAAACTAACAAGAATTTACGTGTCATACCTGCCTCCCTTCGGCTAGTACCAGTGCCTTCCACACCAGAATATTTACGACTGTGAAACCAATAATTCCGCTATTTGTACGGCATTTAGAGCCGCGCCTTTACGTACATTATCAGCCACGACCCATAAGTGCAAGGAATTCTTGAAAGAATTGTCATTGCGAATGCGTCCGACCCAGACGGGGTCACTCCCCGCAGCTTCGGAAGCCAAGGGGTAATCTTCATTACTTGGATCATCAACTACACAGATCCCTTCAGCCTCAGCCAACAAGTTACGCGCTGTGTCTGCATCCATTGCGGCACCAAACGTTACGTTAACTGATTCTGAATGACCATAAAAAACAGGCACGCGCACGGTCGTTGCCGTTACCGCTATATCTGATCCCATGATTTTGCGCGTCTCATCCATCATTTTACGCTCTTCTTTGGTGTAGCCATCATCCAAGAAGCTGTCGATCTGAGGGATCACATTAAATGCGATGCGCGCAGGGAAAACATCTACATCAAACGCTTGACCATTTAACAGATGTCGCGTTTGATCCGCCAACTCATTCATCGCCTTGCGCCCAGCACCAGATACCGCCTGATACGTTGAAACCACGACCCGTTTAATGGGTGCAGCATCATGCAGGGGCTTTAATGCCACGACCATCTGAATGGTTGAGCAATTGGGGTTGGCAATGATACGATTAACTCGTGCCATGTCCAAGGCTTCGGGGTTTACTTCGGGAACGACCAATGCGATATGATCATCCATTCGCCATGCACTGGAGTTATCAATCACATAACAGCCAGCTTCTGCAAAACGCGGTGCATGCTCTAACGACGTATCACCACCTGCCGAAAAAAGAGCAATATCTAAACCTGTAGGGTCGAAGGTAGCAAGATCTTGCACGACATATTCATCACCTGCAAATTCAACCGTGCTACCAGCACTGCGACTTGATGCCAGGGGAATTAATTCAGCAACGGGGAATTTCCGCTCAGCCAAAATTTCCAACATGGTTTCACCCACTGCACCTGTTGCACCCACCACGGCAACGCGATACCCCGCCTCTTTTGGTGTTAAAAAAGATTCCATCATGATCACTTACCCTCGCGCAAAGCCTGACAAACAGCCTCGCCCATATCAGAACAAGATACTGCGGTTGCAAGGTCTGCCGATAAATCTGCGGTACGCAAGCCACCATCCAACACCTGTTCCACTGCCGCTTCCACGCGGTTCGCTAAATCTTCGCGATTCAAAGTATAACGCAACATCATGGCTACTGATAAAATCGTAGCCAGCGGATTTGCCTTGTTTTCCCCCGCAATATCGGGCGCAGAACCATGAATCGGCTCATACATCGCAAAATTCTCACCAATCGAAGCCGATGGCAGCATACCAATAGAGCCCGTCAACATGGATGCTTCATCGGACAAAATATCACCAAACAAATTGGTGGTTACCATCACATCAAACTGCTTAGGGTTGCGAATCAACTGCATCGCAGCATTATCGACATACATGTGTGACAAGCTCACGTCAGCGTATTCTTTAGCATGCAATTCGGTCACTACAGTGCGCCAGTATTCGGTTGATTCCAGCACATTTGCTTTATCAATACTGCATACCTGACCGCGACGCAAACGCGCTGCTTCGAACGCTTTGCGCGCAATGCGTTCGATCTCCGAGGTCGTGTACTCTAATGTATTGAAACCACGTTTTTGACCATCGGGCAGCTCTTCTACACCACGCGGTTGGCCAAAATAAATACCCGAAACCAGCTCGCGCACCACCATGATATCAACACCGTCAATGACTTCAGGCTTTAGCGTGGATGCATCCCGTAGTTGTGGGTGAACTTTGGTCGGGCGATAATTAGCAAACAGGCCAAGATCCGCACGAATTGCCAGTAAACCCGCTTCAGGGCGAGAGGGTTTATCTAACGGCTCCCACTTCGGACCACCTACAGCACCCAGTAATACCGCATCACAATCATGCACCAAGGCGCGTGTTGAATCAGGGTATGGGCTACCTTCCGCATCGTAAGCGGCTCCGCCAATCACACCATAACGATAAGCCACATCAAAGGCGAAGTCTGCTTTCAACACATTCAAGACCTTGATTGCTTCCGCAACAATTTCTGGCCCGATACCATCGCCTGGCAGGATTGCTAAATTTACCGTCATATCATCATTCCTTTACAAAAGTAGGTACACAAAAGTATCTTAATGTTTCTCACTTACCTATTCACGCGATCTTCTGCGTGATAAAGGTTAAGATAATTCTACGCGCCTACTTACGTCACGCTACGCCGTGTCTTATTTCAACATCGAAGTAGGCAGTGTTGATTGCACAGCAACCAAAAACTCGCCCACATCTTTAAAGTTTCGATACACCGAAGCAAAGCGCACATAGGCGACTGCATCCAGTGTTTTTAATTCTCGCATCACGAACTCACCCACTAAACGTACGGCGATTTCATCATTTCCAGTTTCACATATCGATTGCATAATGCGCATCACAGCTTGGTCAATATCAGCCACTGGCACAGGTCGCTTCTCCAAAGCACGTTCCATGCCGCGACGCATTTTATTCACATTAAACGGCTGCCTAGACTTATCTTTTTTGATCAACATCGGCAAACGCACATCAGCACGTTCAAACGTCGAGAAGCGTTTACCACAACCTTCACAGGAGCGGCGGCGGCGCACTGCGCCACCGCTTTCCGCTTCCCGCGAATCGACAACGCGCGTCTCAGCGTATGCGCAATAAGGGCAATGCAATGTTAGTCCTGGTAAATAGGGAATTGATCCGTCAGCGCAAGAACTTCCGCAGCTACGGCAGCATGAACTTCAGCATCGTTCGCTGCTTTCAATACCTTCAAGATCATCGCGCCAATAGCTTCAGCTTGTTCCACCTTCATGCCACGTGCCGTAATCGCCGATGTACCAATACGAATACCGCTGGTGACAAAGGGGGATTCAGGGTCAAAAGGAATGGTGTTTTTGTTGGTGGTGATTCCCGCCGCTTCCAATGCCTCTTCTGCTTCTTTACCCGTTAACCCCTGCGGACGAACATCAACACGGAACATGTGGCATTCGGTGCCGCCTGATACAATACGCAAATCACCGTCAGCCAATACAGCGGCCATCGCCTTCGCGTTAGCAATTACCTGCACTTGATCCGCTTGAAACAACGCGCCCTGCGCTTCGCCAAACGCGACAGCTTTGGCGGCAATCACATGCATCAAAGGCCCCCCCTGGATACCAGGGAAGATACGTGAGTTTATTTTTTTCGACAAATTTTCATCGTCGGTTAAAATCATGCCGCCACGGGGGCCGCGCAATGTTTTATGGGTAGTAGTGGTGACAATGTGAGCGTGCCCAGCAGGTGAAGGGTAAACACCAGCGGCAATTAAGCCTGCATAATGCGCCATATCCACCATCAATAATGCACCAACAGAATCAGCAATCGCACGCATGCGTGGGAAGTCAATTTTTTGTTCGTAAGCGGATGCGCCACCAACAATCAGCTTAGGACGATGAATCTCAGCCATCTTCTGCATGACATCATAATCAATACGTTCATCAGACTCACGCACGCCGTAGGCAACCACATCGTACAAGCGACCAGAAAAGTTCACGGGCGAACCATGGGTCAGGTGACCGCCATGGGACAAATCCATTCCCATAATTACATCGCCAGGTTGTAGCACAGCCATATACACGGCCATATTGGCTTGTGAGCCTGAATGTGGCTGAACATTGGCGTACTTCATGCCAAACAATTCGCAAGCACGCTGCTGCGCTAACGATTCAACTTTATCAACATGTTCGCAACCACCATAATAACGACGGCCAGGGTAGCCTTCGGCATATTTATTGGTTAATACTGAACCTTGAGCCTGCATCACTGCTTTAGAAACCATGTTTTCACTGGCAATTAATTCTAAAGTATGCCGCTGGCGACCCAACTCAGCTTCAATTACGGCATTAACTTCCGCATCTTCGAGATCATTTTCAAAAAACTGGCGACGTTCGGACATGCTAACTCCTTCATGAGTAGTAATAATATGACAGGCTATTCACCACTGTAAAAGTAATGAATAGCATCCCGCATCTTATAAAAAAATATGGTCGCGCAGTATGCCAAAAGGAATTAAAAAAACCACCCACACGCAGCAATAGTAACAGTGGCTGACAAAGTACACGGAGCAGGTTAGATTTAGCGCCATCTTAATAAAACGTATACTCTCCCTGCACAAGGGCGTTCAACTACCAAGGAGGAAACCACTATGAAAGTTTCAGATGTTATGAGTCGAGGGCTGGAAACTTGCCAAGAAGAAGACCGCTTGCGCTCTGTAGTCGAAAAAATCCTGATGCGTCGCTGCGGTTCTTTACCCGTTGTTAACGACGCAGGCGCATTAGTCGGCATCGTTACCATTCGTGACACCATGCTACCGCTTTACCCCAACTATGGTGAATATGTTCATGACTCCGTTCACGCACGCGACTTCGAAGAAATGGAAGATAATTACAAGCGTGTATTGGGTATGAAAGTGAAAGAGGTAATGACAGCCAACCCCATGAGTGTCACCCCTGATATGTTTGTGCTCAAAGCAGCCTCATTCATGGGACTGAAGAACCTACGCCGCATGCCTGTTTGTGAAAATGGCGAACTCATCGGTATGGTTAGTATCGGCGATATAACTCGTGGTTTGTATGTTCACAAAGGTGTATAAAATATGAGCTACGGCAACCCTATTCGTATTTTACACACTCTATTGGCGCTATGCATGCTGGGACAACTGGCTGTGGGTGAACTGATGGATGTGCCTGGTAAACACAGTACCGAAAGCAGCTCGATTATGGCAATCACACCAGCTTATGCACATGAAGATCATGCTGGAGCTATGGTAGAAGAATCATGGACGTTTGAAGTGCATGAAGCTCTGGGGCTGGCAATTGTGGCACTGATTTTGCTGCGTATTGGGTTAGCATTCAGCAGCGTACCTGGTGCGCACTGGCGTAATTTATTCCCATGGCTATCAGCCAGTGGGCGTACACAACTGCAAAGCGAGGTTGCCTTGCAAGCCAGTGGCTGGAAAGAGGGAAAATTGGCAGCCCCCGAAGAGGGCGAAAGTGTAGCGCGCAGCGTTCATGGGCTGATGTTACTCACCGTCTTAGCGATGGCAGGCACGGGTTTAGCACTTTTTTTTGGCTGGAATGAACACGGACATCAAACCGAAGTTATCCACATGGTCGGTGAGGCGCATGAAGTCATCGTCGGTCTTGCCGAAGCCTTGATTGCGCTACACGTCATGGCAGTAGTACTGCATATTCGTGGTGGACACCCTATCATCAACCGCATCCGCCCCTTCGCTAAATGAAACTAACCTGAATTATTCATAAATCATCGTGATGACTGCGGACAAAGGGTCAAGCAGGGGCGCGACAGTATTTGTGAATAATTCAGGTTAGGTTAAAAAGAATATAGAACATCACTTTATGCATGAAATGTATAAGAGCTAAATAACGAAGTAGTACATGCTTACATGCTTACTGCATCGCTCTGTGCACGCGAGTTGAAAAATCATATTGCAGGAGTAAAAAAACAGGTTATAGTGCGCCGACTTTTTGAGCGAGTAGGATTTTACTGCTGAAATCGGTTTTAACTACGTTGTTACGACCGACTATCGACATAGAAAAATCGTACACGTTGTTTTTATTTTGGAGGTTTCACCCATGGCCAAGCGATGCGATATTTGCGGTAAAGGTCCTATGAGCGGCAATAATGTCAGCCACGCACACAACACGACTCGCCGTCGCTTTTTGCCGAACTTACAGAAAGTTCGCGCCAAAGTACGAGGGAAAGTTGGTCAAGTAAAAGTATGCACCAGTTGCCTGCGTTCCAACAAGGTTGAAAAAGTCGCCTAATTAACCTGCTCCCCAGTAAGAGCAAAGTTATTCAAAGACCCCGCAAGGGGTCTTTTTTTATGCCTTGAATTCAATCCAATATGGAAAAAAGGGTAATCATTCAGACCCCCTCTGTTTTTTCGCCATCAAGGCGAAAGCGCGCAGTTTACGCTTGGGTAAATGAGCACTTTCAACGCAGAGGGCGGAAAAATCAGTGGGGGGGAGTGAATGATTAAGTAGGTGCACAAAAGTCTTTTAACATTTCTAGCTTGCCTATTCGCGCGATATTCTTCGTTATGAAAAACGTTATATATTAATAATATGCGCCGTTTTCATGCCTTGAATATCACGAAATATTCGGCGCAATAAATTGTTAAAATACTTATGCACACCTACTTACCACTTGCTTTCCGTCTATCCCTTTTTCAAATGTAGTACTAATCTTGGAGAGTTTTTAATGAACTATATATATAAAATTATGCTGGCTTTAGCGATACAGCTTGCTATTGTGGTCTCAGCACAAGCTTCCGAGGTTCCCGATGGTATGGCTGTATTACCTACAGCCGTTCCGATTCCTGCCAACAACCCGATGAATGCGGCAAAGGTAGATTTGGGTAAAAAATTGTACTTTGACCCTGCTTTATCAGCCAGTGGTCATTTTTCTTGTAACTCCTGCCATAACTTAGGCACTGGTGGTGTCGATAACCAAAAAACATCCATCGGTCACCATTGGCAACGTGGTGGTCGTAATGCACCCACAGTGCTAAACTCAGGCTTTTGGAG
>JAUZQP010000051.1 GCA_030950965.1 Mariprofundaceae bacterium | reverse complement strand
AAGAGTTTCATTGCGGTATTTCACAACTGAGTCAAGCTGGTGCAAGATTGAGAAAAAGGGTTAAAAAGAATGAATTACTGCAAAACCGACTGGATAACGCAATGGTAGAAATACAACATGTGTAAATGTCAAAGCTGACCCAGACTTCACACAATAATCACAGAAAAAGGAGAGAGTATAAGTAGCTGACCATAAGTATTTTAACATTTTCTTCTTGTCTATTCCGCGAGCTTCTGCGTTACAAAAAAACTTATATAGCAGTGCTATACGTCGTTTTTTGTGCCTTGAATATCGCGAAATATCCTGCGATAAAATGTTAAAATACTTATGCCCACCTACTTAACACCTCAAATCAGCCCCATTCCGACCGGACATTATAATTGTCGGCAGGCGGTCAAGTTAATTGTCGCTGGACAATGCGCAGAATAACTTTTGGCACGCGAACCAGAGAGGAAGCGAAGGTTTTCGCCATTCTTGCAAGTGTGATAGAGACATACCGTCTACGGCAGCAGTCGCTATGGAAGTATCTTGTCTGAAGTAATCTCAAACTGAAGAGCTGATCGGCCTGTTCCACGGCTTCCTGTACCTATTTAACCTGAATTATTCATGAATCGTCGTGATGATTGCGTAGAACCTTTGTTTGCAACGGATGCCTTGCTGGGAGTAGCGTACCCATGGATACGCTCAACTAGCAAGGTGTTCGTTGCGGATAAAGGGGCAAGCAAGGGCGCGACAGTATTGGTGAATAATTCAGGTTAAGTGGAGGGGACTGAATAATCACTTCAGATCAATAATAGTTCAGCTTAACTTGCCATTTTTGAGAGCAATCTTAGCTTGTGCCCATGCGTATTTGTCATATTGGTCTAAATCATAAAACAGCACCTGTAGAGTTGCGTGAGCGCCTAGCTGTTCATGAAAGTGAAATCGGTGCATTGCTACAGCGAAAAGTTTCTCACCCTGCTATTCGTGAGGCAGCATTACTCTCGACGTGCAACCGCGTCGAAATGACGGTGGTGACTCATAACCCCGATGCTGCCATTGCCAGAGTTCATCAATGGTTTGCCGACACAGCAGGCATGTCATTGGAGCAGGTCGTGCCACACCTGTACTCCTATTTAACCGATGAATCCGTACATCATTTATTTGCAGTGGCTTCAGGCTTAGACTCTTTAGTGCTGGGTGAACCGCAAATTCTTGGGCAGGTTAAAACCTCTTATGATCGCGCATTAGCTGCCAATACAGCAGGACATATTTTACACCGTTTATATCAGCATACATTTTCTGCAGCTAAGCGGGCGCGTAGTGAAACGGGCATTGGCAAAAACACCGTCAACATATCCTCCTGTGCGGTCGATTTAGCCAAACGTATTTTTGGTGATCTCTCAGGTAAAACCGTGATGTTGATTGGTGCGGGTGAAATGGCTGAACTGGCGGCTACGCATTTACGCGGTCAAGGTTGCACCGATATTTTGGTCGCCAACCGCACACTAGAACGCGCCAGCACCTTGGCTATGAGCTACCATGGCCATGCGTTAACCTTGGAACAATTACCCGATTACCTTGATGCTGCCGACATTGTCATTTCGAGTACGGGGGCGAACACCTATGTGTTACTGCCCGATATGATCGCCCGTGCTGTAGAAAAACGTGCTGGCAAGCCCATGTTCTTGGTGGATATTGCTGTTCCACGAGATATTGATCCACGTATTGCCGAAATTGATGGTGTGTATGTGTATGACATTGATGATTTACAGCAGGTCGTCCAAGGTAATAAAGAAAATCGTGAAAAAGAGGCCGCTGCTGCTTACCTGTTATTAGCAGAAGAGGAAAAAGAATTTCTCGTTTGGTTAAAGTCGCTGGAATCGGTTCCTTTGATTCGTAGTATACAACAACAAATTGATGCTTTGCGTGCCGATGAGCTAGAGAAAGCAAAGCGTTACATGAAAGGCTTTGATAGCGCTCAAATGGAAGCTGTTGAACGTTTTAGTAAAGCTTTGAGTAAACGTTTTATGCACCCTACCCTACGCGCCCTCAAAACATTGCCTGATGACATTGAAGGCGACCTACTGATGGGTGCTGCACGCAAACTGTTTGATGTAGAAATTAAATCTGCCCCTGCCATACATAGCACACAAGGACAACAACATGAACAGTCGTCTTGAGGGGATTCTCCACCGTCATGAGGAACTGATGACCTTGTTGGCAGACCCTGATATTACCGCGAATAATCGCCGTTACACTGAAATATCCAAGGAGTTTTCGGAAATTGAACCTGTGGCGCAACAGGTAATATTTCACTTCTCTTTACTGCGTCAGCAAACAGAAAATCAATCTTTAATAAAAGATCCCGATTGCGATGCAGACATACGAGAAATGGCAGAGGATGAGCTACAAGATCTCCGTGCCCAAGTCGCTACCAGTCAAGCTGCCTTGGAAGTATTGCTCTTACCCAAAGACCCCCATGATAACCGCAATGCTATTTTTGAAATTCGAGCGGGAACTGGGGGGGATGAGGCAGCCCTATTTGCTGCTGATTTATTTCGCATGTACAGTCGCTTTGCCGAAAAACAAGGCTTTCAGGTCGATATATTATCTGCTAATAACACGGGAATTGGCGGCTACAAAGAGATTATTGCCCAAATATCGGGAAAAAACGTATTTTCCTGTTTTAAATTTGAATCAGGGGTGCATCGCGTACAACGCGTGCCTGAAACTGAGTCTGGCGGTCGCATTCATACTTCCGCCTGCACGGTTGCAGTATTACCCGAAGCTTTGGAAGTAGATATTCACATTCGCCCTGATGAGTTACGCATTGATGTTTTCCGTGCCTCTGGCGCAGGTGGTCAACATGTCAATAAAACAGAATCCGCCGTTCGCATCACCCACATTCCCACAGGCATGGTCGCGATGTGCCAAGATCAATCGAGCCAACATAAAAATAAGGCGCAGGCAATGAAGGTGTTACAAGCACGCTTATTTGACCAAGAACAACGAGCTGTCGATCAGGAACGCGCCGATGCACGCAAGGATATGGTCGGATCTGGTGATCGTTCCGAGCGCATTCGCACCTATAACTTCCCACAAGGTCGTGTGACAGACCATCGAATCAATTTAACCTTATACAAATTAGAGCAAGTTTTGAGTGGTGATATGGATGAGTTGATCGGTCAGTTAACCAATCATTATCAGGCAGAAATGCTAGCTTCACGAAAAGGAGGCTGAAAAGGAAGGCTGGATGGAGGCTTCTAGCCTTTGTCAGATATAACATCCTGATTAATGAGGTATGTTAGCACTTGATCAACACATTCGGATAACGGTACAGCACCTGTATCAACAGTGATCTCGGGGTTCTCTGGGACTTCATAGGGTGAATGAATGCCTGTGAAATCTTTAATTTCCCCTGCTCGTGCACGTTTGTATAAGCCTTTGACATCGCGCAACTCACAAACATCCAAAGCGCAAGCGCAATAGACTTCAATAAAATCACCATCGGGGAGCAAACGGCGCACACTGTCGCGATCTTCACGGAATGGTGAAATAAAAGCAGTCAGCACTAGCGTGCCACTATCCACAAAGAGTTTGGCCACTTCTCCAATACGACGGATATTTTCCTTGCGCCCCGCATCAGAGAAATCAAGGTCGGAACATAAGCCATGACGGATGTTATCCCCATCAAGAATAAAGGTGTGGGCAGCACGTTCGTGCAAACGCATTTCAACAGCATTCGCTAGCGTTGATTTCCCAGCACCGGAAAAACCAGTAAACCACAACACTGCACTACGATGGCCATGTGAATCTTCGCGCTTGCTGCGGTCAACATGACTGCCTTGCCAGTAAATATTCTTATCTGCTGCTGTCATGATGCCGTGCCTATCGTATTTATTTTTAAGGGAATGAAAAAAGGCGGCATGGTTAGCTATATAGCTAACCACCATGCCGCCGTATTCTATTAGCGCGTAATCGCTCTGGTTACACCAATGGCATTAATAGCACCACTAACTTGATTGAACACACGTCCCCAGCGCGCTATACCCTTCACAGAAACATAGACAATATCACGGGGTTGAAGGTGAAATTGATCAGCCAACAACAGTGCATCAGGTGATTCGGAATCCAAGTGAAAGACCTTGGTATCTTTCTTCACAACCAAGCGGTCTCGGGGCGCTTGGCGACTGTTGCCTTTGGTATCAACACCACGAATAACATACACCTTGCTCGGATCAGATGATGTCCTATCAAAACCACCCACTTCTGAGATAGCTTCAGCCAGAGACATCCCTTCATCAGGCAAAGGCAAAGCAGCCTGCTTACCCACTTCTCCCATCACGAATATTTTGTTGTTCGTATTATTGGGAATATGTACCGTATCACCATCTTTTAAAAGCATATTTTGAGAAATATCACCACGGTTCAACAGGCGAAACAGGCTCACGGTTGCCAGTGAACCATCGTTAGAATGCACCGTCACATGACTTAAATCAGCCGTTGTTGTAATCCCCCCCATTTTATTCACCGCATCAAGCAGCGTTAAAGGGGTATCATCCAAAAAGAGATTGCCTGGATTTTTCACTTCGCCAGTAATATACACCTTTTGGCTGCGGAAGGCCGTTATGCGCACGTCAACCTGAGGGTTCTTCACATAGCTAGCTAGCTTTTTAGCTAAAATACGACGCACACTTTCCACCGTCATGCCTGCGACCTTAATAACACCAACATAAGGGTAGAAAATTGTTCCATCTTGGCGCACAAGACTGCCATCAGCGGTACTTGAGCCAGCAGTGATACCCGAAGGGTTGGTTAATTCAGGATGATCCCACACGGTGATTTTTACGACATCACGCGCTTGAATCAAATAGCGATAATCATGGACATCTTTCTCTAATCGTTTGTTCTTTGCACCATAGGCCATGATATCATCTTGTCGTATTTGCCCCTGTTGACTGGCAACTAAAGCGGCAGTAATTGGCGTGATTTCAATATCCTTCCGTGCTTCCGCCGCGTCGGGTTTGTCCAGGTAGGAAAAAGAAGATTCTTCCATCCGCATACCTGGTGCCAATGCACAGGCACTGGAAGCCAGTATAAGAAGCAATAACCCCAACCGTTGTGATATACTATTAAAGTTTTTCAACCCATCCCTCCACGCTTTTTTCAATTA
>JAUZQP010000050.1 GCA_030950965.1 Mariprofundaceae bacterium | reverse complement strand
GATGAATCTTGCTACATTTTAGATGGCGAGGTATTGGTTACCGTCAGCGGTGATGATGAAATAACCCTTTGCCAAGGTGATTTCATGACACTGCCGAAGAACAGAGCATCATTTTGGGAGGTTTTAAAGCCCTTGCGTGCCCATTTTTCTGCACTACCAGACTAAGGACAACGGTCATGATCTTTGCTTAAGGTTCCCCGCCTCTTAGAGTGCCGCAGATATTAATACTGCACCACATGTTCAACGTCTGTGGTCTGAAAGGATGAATCTTCCATGACCCCTGTGGTAATGACTATTTTGGTACTGAGTTTGTACCTTGTGTTTTATCGTTTTTATGCCCGTTCGTTCCTTGGTAAACGGGTATTTGAACTTGACCCTAACGCCGTCACACCTGCGCACAGCATGCGTGATAATGTCGATTATGTACCTGCCAATAAATATGTTTTGTTTGGTCATCACTTCGCTTCTATTGCTGGGCTTGCGCCCATGCTGGGGCCTGCCATTGCGGTGATTTGGGGCTGGGTTCCTGCCCTGTGTTGGGTGGTGTTTGGTACGTTGTTGATTGGTGCGGTGCATGATTTTTCGGCCTTGGTGCTGTCGGCGCGTTACCGAGGTCAAAGCATGGGAACGATTGCCCACGAAGTCATTAGCCCACGCACTCGTTTACTGTTTTTGTTGGTTATTTTCTTCTTGGTCGCCTTGGCGATGGGCGTGTTTGTGCTGGTTATTTCGGGCCTATTTGCAGCCCCTGATGCGGCAAACATCCCTGCAACGGCGCACCCTGAAGCGGTGTTCCCCACCTACTCCCTGATGTTGATTGCGATGCTGATTGGCTTTTTAGTGCATCGAAAAAAAATGCCCATGTGGCCGCTTATGGGATTGGGTTTTGTGCTGATGTTGCTCTGTACCGCCTTTGGTTTAACCATGCCTGTAACAGGTATCAGCACGACAGGCTGGACGTGGTCGTTGTTGATTTATGCTTTTATTGCCAGCGTGTTACCCGTATGGCTGCTGCTGCAACCGCGTGACTTCCTGAACTCCTTGCTGCTCTATTTAGCAATTTTTTCCATGTTAATTGGCTTTTTTATGCTATCACCCGACTGGGCTGCACCAGCGATCAATCCGAACCCTGTCGGTGCGCCACCGATGTTGCCGTTCTTGTTCATTGTGATTGCTTGTGGTGCGGTGTCAGGCTTTCATGGTATTGTTGCCTCAGGCACGACTGCCAAGCAGTTGGATAAAGAGACCGATGCGCCGCTGATTGGTTATGGTGGCATGATTGGTGAATCCTTACTGGCACTATTAGCGGTGTTGGCGACCACGGCAGGCGCGTTCTCCAGTCGTGTTGAATGGGAAAGCTTTTATGGCTCATGGAACCAAGCGGTAGGGCTGCATCAAAAGCTCGGTATTTTCATTCAAGGTAACGCTAATTTCATCCACCAACTGGGTGTTCCCTTGGATTATGCAGCGGCGTTCATCAGTGTGGTGGTGGTGGGCTTTGCCATGACCAGTGTGGATACGGGGGCACGATTGCTGCGTTTTAACATGCAAGAAATTGGCAATACATTGGGCATCAAAGGGCTAGAAAATCGTTATGTAGCGACCACGTTAGCCGTTGCAGCAATGGGATTTTTTGCTTTTTTTGAAGTCGATGGCAAGCCCGCAGGTCTGTTTTTATGGACGCTGTTTGGCACGACCAATCAGGTACTCGCAGGGTTAACCCTGTTGACCGTCACTATTTACCTCTACCGTAAGAAAAAACCTATTTTGTACACCCTGTTGCCGATGTTTTTGGTCTTGGGTGCCACCATCTCTGGTATGGTGATGGGGGTGATTAAAGCGGTGAGCCATGGTCAATGGGCCGTGGCAAGCGTCGGCGCGGTCATTTTTATACTGGCTGCTTGGGTATTACTCGAAGGGGTGTTGGTGGCAACACGCATCCGTAAGGAACATAACGCATGAATGCACTAGAGATCCAAGGGCTGAGCAAATCCTACAGTGGTGGCAAACAAGCTTTAACCGATGTTTCGCTGAACGTGCCAGAGGGGTCGTTTTTTGCACTGCTGGGGCCCAATGGTGCGGGAAAAAGCACACTAATCAATATACTCGCCGATATCGTACGCCCTGGAGGCGGCAGGATTCAATTACTGGGACATGATCTCTTTCAAGAACGTGGATGGTGCAAGCGACGGCTGGGCGTAGTGCCACAAGAGGTTGCCTTTGACCCCTTTTTTAATCCGCGTGAAATTCTCCGTTTCAGCAGCGGTATGTATGGCGTAGCGGTTGATGAGGCATGGATTGAAGCGTTACTCGAGCGACTGGAGCTAAAACCCCACGCCGAAAAAAATACGCGCCAATTATCAGGCGGCATGCGGCGGCGACTGTTGGTGGCTCAAGCTTTGGTACATCGACCACGCGTCGTGGTGCTGGATGAACCAACAGCAGGTGTGGATGTGGAGTTACGCAAACGCTTGTGGACATTTATGCGCGAGTTGAATGCGGCTGGCACGACCATTTTGCTCACCACCCACTACCTCGAAGAGGCCGAGGAGCTGTGTGATCAGGTGGCAATCATTGATCAAGGGACGTTACTCATGCATCGCCCGATGAAGGAGTTGCTCGATGATGTGGCAAGCCATGTGTTACGCCTGCACTACGCCGACACCATCACCTTAGACGCACCACAAACAGCCGCTTTGGCATGCTGGCGACCACGGGTTCAAGGGCGCAGTATTGATCTGTGTTTGAGTACCAAGCTGGATGCTTCCAACTTTCATCAGGTGTACACCGCTGCCACAGCAGTGCTGGGCGCGCCGAAGGAAGTCACCACCGTACAAGAAGATTTAGAAGATATATTTTTACGTTTAACAGGGGATCACGATGGCCGATGAATACAACCCACGCGGTGCATTGACGCTATTCCACCGAGAGACACGACGTTTTATGCGCGTCAAAATGCAAACCATTATCGCCCCCGCGCTGACGGCCATCTTGTACCTCGTTGTATTTCGTTATGCGATGGGCGAACGCCATGTACCGGGCCTAGACGTACCCTATTTTGATTTCCTCATCCCTGGTCTCATTATGATGGCTATGTTGCAAAACGCCTTTGCCAACACTTCCAGTTCGTTGATTACCAGCAAGGTGATGAATGTTCATGTGTTTTTACTCATGGCACCGCTCGCCCCCATTGAAGTGGTACTTGCAGCATTGGCAGCATCGGTCATACGCGCTATCGTTGTAGCATCGGTATTGCTGTTGGTACTCTTTCCCTTTGCCGATATTCACTTTGCCCATGTTTGGATGATTCTGCTCTACGGCGTATGTGGTAGCATTATTATGGGCGGCGTAGGCATACTCAGTGGTATGTGGGCGCAAAAGTTTGATGATATGGCAACTATCAGCAATTTTATTATTCTACCACTCACCTTCCTTTCGGGGGTGTTTTATTCGGTTCACCAACTGCCCGATGTTTGGCAAAGCATGAATCACTTCAATCCTTTTTTCTACCTCATTGACGGTTTTCGTTACGGCTTCATTGGTGTGGGAGATAGCGACCCCGTCCAAGCAGCCTTGGTCGTTGTCGTGGCAGCACTAGCAGTCACCACTGCCTGTTGGTGGGCATGGAAAAATGGCTGGAAGATGAAGGAATAAGGAGTTTATCTTGAAAACTATTATATCAGTATGCTTGTTATGCACGGTATTTATGAGTGCATGCATGTACGATGCTTCCAATCAACCTGAGGCGGATCAATTGGTTCACCGTTATCACACAGCATTGAAAGCAGAAAATTGGGATGCTGTATTGGCACTCTATAACCCAGTGTTTTTCAAAGAGAGAAATCGTAAAGGTTGGCGCGTTAAATTACTAGAGCAACAAAAAAAATATGGCACATTACAACACGTACGGCAAACGTATAGCCAAAAGGATCCTCGCTACAGTGGAGATTTCTATATTTACGGTTACACGCTTATATTTGAACGCGGTACAGTTGCGGAGACCCTCACCATTTTCAAAGGGCTTCAAGATAACGCATTGGGCATTGTGGGGCACACCTTGAAAGCTAAGAAGCATTCAGGTTAGGTACGGCATTCATTAATACCTTGAGATTATAGGACTAAAACAGTAGGCTTTTTTCCTAATTTTTTAATACTGTCTTGTGGAGCCAACCCTATGCGTTCTCTTTTCCTTGTGTTTTTTAGTGCTTTATTATTAACAGCTTGCGGTGGTGGAGGTTCAGGAAGCAGCGGTGTTGCTGGGCAAACACAGGTCACTATTGGTCTTGGTCAAAGCGTTGCTGTTGGTGCGTTGGGTGCGGCTGGTAGCATTCCTAACGGTATTCAATCGATGAGCGTCACAGTATTTAGC
>JAUZQP010000005.1 GCA_030950965.1 Mariprofundaceae bacterium | reverse complement strand
TACTTATCGTTGCCGATCACCAACGCGTAGCTGGCAGAATAGAGCTTCACCCGCTTAACAACGCCAGCCCCCGCCTTTTCATTGGCTTTGACATCGACGGTGTTGGGTCGTTCAGCCAGAACTGGTTGCACGATTGAAAGCTGCATAATCACCATGATTGCTGAAACATAATAATGATAAATGTTATGCGGCATCGTCTCTCCCTTTTTAATTGCCAAGCATAGCTGGGAAAGCCGTATAATCAACGCAACGGCTGACAACAACCGCGAATAAAAATAGCCTTCGCGTACGGTACAACACCGTGCAATGTTTGCGCATTAAAAAACAAGCAACCACACACCATAGCAATAAGGTCGGTGTGGTCGCGTAGTGATGGAGTATATAGCATGATTAAAAATATTATTATAATTTTCCTGTTGGGTGTCATTGCTTGGCTCGTCTGGTTGATTGAAACGGATGATAGCCGCTATGATCCCACCAAGCAGTCTATTAAAGATAAAATGCATGAAACAGTGAAAGAGACTGGCGAAAAGACCCTGCATGGCTTGCAGAAAACAGGTGAAGCCATCTCTGAAACCAGTCAAAAAATGCTAGATGAAACAACCGAAGGAAGTAATGCTCCGCAGGGCGCACCCCAGTAATTGCACACGACCATGAATAGCAGTGCGAGACTAATATGAGTTTGCTGATACGGGATGATTGCATCAACTGTGCTGTTTGTGAGGCGGAATGCCCCAATCGCGCCATCAGTGAAGGTGCGCTAGTCTATGAAATTGACCCTGATTATTGCACCGAGTGCTTGGGGCACTTTGATGAACCACAATGTGTGCGTATTTGTCCGATTGACTGCATCATCCTCGACCCACAGCGGGTAGAGTCAGCGCACACCTTGCTGGGGCGGTATCGCATGTTGACAGGGCTAAAGGGAGAGGGAAGCCATGAATAGTCGATTATTTATTGTGTCTGGGCCATCAGGAGCGGGAAAGTCCAGCTTGTGCCAAGCCTTGCTGAAACGTTGTCCACAATTGCAATTATCAATTTCTTGCACCACACGCAGCCCCAGGCTGGCCGAAGCCGATGGTGAAGACTATCATTTTTTAACCGCTGAAGCGTTTGAACAGGCTGTGCAGCAGGATGATTTTCTGGAATGGGCATGCGTTCACGATCATCGTTATGGCACACGGCGCAGCGATGTGATGGATGCTTTATCCGCAGGTCATGATGTTCTGCTGGAAATTGATTGGCAAGGCGCAGCAATGGTTGCCAACAAGCTTCCCGATGCTGTGCGGGTCTTCATTTTGCCACCAAACATTGATACTTTGCGGCAACGCTTAGAAGCGCGGGAGCAAGATACCGAGGCGGTTATTCAACGCCGAATTGAAGCCGCTGAGTCTGAAATGAGCCACGCCGATGAAGCCCACCATCAAATCGTCAACGATTATTTTGACGACAGTCTGCAACAACTGTTTGCACTCTTGCAGCCAGCATAATGCCCGCCCTACAGCAGCTACGACCACTGAAGAAACGGCGCACTAAAATCGTTGCAACCATGGGGCCAGCGACTGATGACGTAGCCATGGTGCGCCAGCTTTTGAAGGCAGGGGTGAATGTTTTTCGGCTGAATATGTCGCATGGTGATCACGCTACCCACCGCCATTATTACCACATGATTCGTGGAGAGTCAGGTTGTCACCCATGTCATACGAGTATCATGGCTGACCTGTGTGGTCCAAAAATTCGTTGTGGCCTGTTTTCTGGTGGTGCGGTCACCCTAACTAAAGGCAATGAGGTCACCGTTACCACACGCGATGTGGAGGGCTGCGCGGGCTTGATTCCGTCACAGTACAGTACCCTGCACCACGATGTCATGCCCGAGCAGCGGATTTTATTGGCTGACGGCATCATGCAATTGCGCGTGCTAACGATTGATGGTCAAGACATACGCTGTCGCGTTGAAGCAGGGGGCGTGCTCACCAACCACAAAGGCATCAACCTGCCCGACTCCCAAGTTTCAGCTCCGCCGTTGACCGACAAAGACCGCAAAGATATTGCCTTTGCAACAGCATTAGGGGTGGATTTTTTGGCACTCTCCTTCGTGCGCTCCGCCGCCGATGTGATCATGCTGCGCGAGGTATTAGGCGAGCATGACATCGGTATTATCGCCAAAATTGAACGCCCTGAAGCTCTCGACGATGCTGCTGGCATTGTCGCAGCAGCCGATGGCATCATGGTAGCACGTGGTGATTTAGGCGTAGAAATTCCCGCCGAACAGGTTCCCGTAGCACAACAGTTATTGATTGATACAGCTCGCAGCATGGACAAGCCCGTTATCGTTGCCACGCAGATGCTGGAATCCATGATCGACCACGCCCGAGCCACCCGCGCCGAAGTGACGGATGTCTTTCACTCCGTCACCGACGGTACAGATGCAGTGATGTTGTCGGCTGAAACAGCGGCAGGGAAATACCCTGTCGAAGCCGTACAGACCATGGATCGCATTGTGCGTTATGCCGAAGGTTGTTTGTGGCAGAAGTCTGCTTTTAACGGTTTATCATCGCGCCAGAAGCCTGAGCCGCCGTTGTCATTTGGCGATGCCGTTGCCGTTGCTATGGCTGGATTATCACGCAACCTGATGGTGCGGACGATTGTCGTCTTTTCTCCCACGGGGGTCACTGCCAAAGCGATGGCTGCGGCAAGACCAGAATCCCCCATACTGGCAATCTCTACCTCTGCCGTAGTCTGCCGTCGTTTAAACCTGTTGTGGGGAGTCATCCCTGTATTGGTTGAAGCAGAGGAGATGGACGACCCCTCTCGATTAGCCTCAACATTGGCGCAGCGTTTTTCTCTGGCAAGCGAAGGGCAGACGATTTTATTGGTACGCGGCTTCCACAAAGAGCATCGCTACAACCACCCATCCCTTACTGTGATCTGCGTTTAAACCTCATGTTTTTTGCGACTAAAGCCCTTGCTCTGCTCATACTTCCACCCGGTGGATTGATTGTTAGCTCCTTCATCGGTGCTATATTTTTCCGTCGTTGGTGGGGTAAAGTCATACTTTTTAGCAGTATTATCCTGCTTTATGCGTTAGCCATTGCTCCCGTGCGTGATGCACTGATTCAACCACTGGAATACGCCACTCCGCCACTACCACTAACAGGCCTAGATACAAAGAATACAGTCGTGGTCGTACTCGGTGGCGGCTCTTACCAACAACCGCCAGAGTATCAAAAACAAAACTTGCCATCAAAGGCGGGGCTGATGCGCACCCTTTATGGCGCAGAAATAGCCCGAAATCGCGATGTGGATGTGTACCTCAGCGGCGGTTCACCGTTGGAGCCCTATGCCGAATCCGAAGCCATGACCATGCAACGCTGGATCATTCGTTTTGGTGTTGCTGCCGAGCGTACACATGTGGAAGGCAGATCATTAAACACCTTCGAGAATGCCACACATATTGCGGCTATACTCAAGCAACAACATATGGAACGAATTATTTTAGTCAGCAGTGCCAGTCACCTACCGCGTGCGCGCTTGTGTTTTGAAGACCAGGGGTTGAAAGTTATCGCTGCACCCACAGATTACCTGAGCAAACAAACGCCCTATCAACTACTGGACTACCTACCGAATGCCCACGCCCTAGCAGACAGCAGCACCGCCCTGCATGAATACCTCGGCTTGTTATGGTATCGACTGCGCTATTAAGTTTAGGGGTGAATAACGCCTGCAACAGCATGCGACAATTATAATTACTGGCCGGCGATCAACTTTATCATCGCTGGATAGCTGTTGTATTGAAATCATTCACATCCGCTCTGTTTTTTTGCCATCAAGGCGAAAACGCGCAGTTTACGCTTTGGTAAATGAGCACTTTCAACGCAGGGGGCGGAAAAATCAGTGCGGGGGAGTGAATGATTACGTTGTATTCAGGTGGTGGCTGCGTAAGCATAGCGGCACTTTATTTATCAGGAACGAAATGCTCATGACCACCATTCGCACACGCTTTGCCCCTTCTCCTACAGGAATGTTACACATCGGCGGCGCACGAACAGCCCTATTTTCTTGGCTGTATGCTCGCCGCCACGGTGGCACATTCACCTTGCGCATCGAAGACACCGACCGCGAACGCTCCACCGACGAAGCTACCCAAGTAATTTTGGATGGCTTACGCTGGCTGGGGTTGGATTGGGATGGTGAAGAAATTTACCAATCAGCCCGTCAAGATAAACACATCAAAGCCGTGGAACAGTTACTCGCCGAAGGTAAGGCATACCGTTGCTATTGCAGCCGAGAAACGCTCGATGCTATGCGCGAAGCACAACGAGCCGCTGGTCAAAAGCCCATGTATGATGGCCGCTGCCGCCATGGGCTGGGCGAACATGCTGACGATGCCCCTTATGTCGTGCGATTCCGCTCCCCCGACGAAGGCGAGACCGTGATCCATGACATGGTGCTAGATTTAGTCTCCTTCCCCAATCAAGAGTTGGATGATCTCATCATCATGCGCTCCGATGGCACCCCCACCTACAATCTTGCCGTGGTCGTCGATGATGCTGCTATGGGCATCACCCATGTCATTCGCGGCTCCGATCATTTGAACAACACACCGCGCCAAATTCAACTCTATCAAGCCTTAGGCTTGACCGTTCCTACGTTCGCCCATATTCCTTTGATTCACGGCCCTGATGGTGCAAAAATGTCGAAGCGGCATGGTTCCGTTGCCATCACTGAATACCGCGAAGAGGGCTATTTGCCTGCGGCAGTAGTCAATTACTTGGCACGCTTGGGCTGGTCACATGGTGATGATGAAATTTTTAGTATGGAACAGTTAATTGAGTATTTTGATCTGGCTCAGGTTGGCACATCAGCATCACGTTTCGACCAGAAAAAATTAGATTGGCTGAATGCCCACCATTTACGCCATAGCGCACCTGAAGAGCTAGTCCCTTTGCTGCGCCAAGCGTTGGACTTAGCTGATGACTGCCAACCACCGTTGGCAACGGTCATCGCCTCACTGCAAGAGCGTAGCAAGAACCTCTTGGAACTCGCCCATGGCGCACGCTTCTTTTTTCACGCACCTCAAGCGTATGACGAAAAAGCGGTGAAAAAGAACATGAAAGAGGGGACTTGGCCGTTGTTACAGGCCTTTATTGATGCCGCTGACGCCATGACTGAATGGAACGGCGAAGCCTTGCATCAATTGATTGCTGACATCTGCGAAAGCAACGAAGTAGGCATGGG
>JAUZQP010000049.1 GCA_030950965.1 Mariprofundaceae bacterium | reverse complement strand
CCGCTGAACAACGATACTTTGGAGAATTTACTTACTCCTGTCAGCAGGGCAAAGCGGACGTATTGATCGGAGTCTTTGATGACAGCATAGAAGCCTTTCAGCCCTTCGCGCACGGCGATGGCGATTTCATCACGTCCAGCGACCAGGTTGTCGAGAATCGGCTTGTCGTACTCGTCAATGAGCAACACCACGCGCTGACCAAATTTTTGGTGCAGGCCGATAATTAAATCAGAGAAAAGACCAGGGATATCCTCCTCTTTACGAGGTGTCAGACCATATTGTTCTTCATGCCGTCGCAGGGTATGGCGCAGACGGTGATCCAGTGCCGCGCGACTGTCAATCGTACCACCACCGAAGCTAATATTGATGACAGGAAACGATTGCGACCAATCCCACAGCGGCTCGATGGACAACCCCTTGAACAGCTCGCGCTCTCCCGCAAAAAGCGAAGCCAGCGTGCTTACCATCAGAGACTTACCAAAGCGGCGCGGGCGGGATATGAAATAATATTTGCCACCAGTCACCAACTGGTGCAGTAAAGGCGTTTTGTCGACATAGCAATAATTCTCTCGGATGACTTCGGAAAAGGTCTGCACCCCGATGGGCAATGGCTGTTTCATATCGTTACCTCTCTTTGGCTGATGGCCAATTATCCTGAATGATTCAGGTTATATCTCACCAAGCCTTGTTGGTCGTGGTTATTCTGATGAAAACGGCTAAGCGCTTATCACTCTCCATGTTTGACGATAAGTTTGTGGTAGGTCGAAAATACGGCATTGCGCGACAAAATACCTAGCATGATGTCAGGTTCGGTGGCGGACATAACGGGCATTTGTTCAAAACCTTCGCGGTCTAAAATACGAATCGCATCGAGTAGGCTGTCATCTTCGCTCACGGTGATGACATTGCGATTGGCGACTTCGGCAGCGACGACGATTTGATCCAAAGTGGAATCTAGCAACCACTGTTGTAAATCAGCAAAGGTGACAATACCGAGCATCTTGCCCTGGTGATCGACGACTTGCACGCAGCCTTTGCCGCAATCGACGTAGGTTTTTTTTAACTCGTGTAGTGGTGCATTCATCGTGACAGCAGGAATACTGCGGCGTGGAATGCGGCTGATCGGTACGGCTCGCATCCATGAACGCTCCAATCCCCACCCTGGCTCCATGCCCTGTGCTTCCAACGGCTCAGTTAAGACAGACTGCGGGCCAAAAGCGCGTTTGACCAGCGCGGCAACCACGCAGGCAGCCATCAGCGGAATCATAATCTCATAGTTTCCCGATAGTTCAAACACCATCAAAATACTGCTGATGGGAGCTTGCAACATGGCAGCCATCATCGCGCCACAAGCGACCAGTGCATAGGCTCCATAAGTTTCTGAAATTCCAGGGAATAGGGTATGTGCAATAATGCCAAAGAAACCGCCTGCAGTGACACCAATGAACAGCGAAGGTCCAATCATTCCACCACCAAAACCGCCTGCTGCACAGATGGTGCTAGTGACTGCTTTGGCGACAAATAATACGGCTAAAAAGAGTGCTAAAGGTACACCAAAGCCCATTAAATGAGCGTTAGGATGCTCGGTCAATACGCCATCCAAAGTACCGTAACCGATGGACATAATCTCAGGTATTAGCAGGGCACAAAAGCCCAAAATCAAACCTGCGGTGGCAGGACGAAATACAGGGTTCTTGATATAATGAGCAAAAGTCTTGCGGGCGTGCGGCATGGTGCGAATAATAGCTGCTGAAATGAGCCCACAAAACACCCCCAGTGTGATATAGGCGGGTATTTCCCATGACGAAACAAGACGGAATTCGGGGATGTTAAAGACGGGCATTGCGCCAAAATGGGCGCGTGAAATCACTGTTCCAATCACCGATGCCAGTACAATGGGGGTGAATGTGGCAACGGCATAATCAGCCAAAATCACCTCTAGCGCGAACATCACACCTGCAATGGGGGCATTGAAAGATGCCGCAATACCTGCGGCTACACCGCACCCCACCAGTGTGCGCATCTGTTTTTCGGTTAACTGTAATAATGAGCCTAAGTGCGATGCCAAAGCAGCACCCAATGCAACAGTGGGGGCTTCTCGCCCCATCGATGCGCCACTGCCGACAGAGATAATATTGCTCAGTATTTCGCCCAATGATTTGCGTGGACTTAAATAACCACCACGTTCAGATAGGGCTTCGATCACCCCAGGAATCACCTTGGCTTCATTGTTTGGTAGTAGGTATTTATTGATCAACCCCACCACTAGCCCTGCGCAAACAGGGGCCATAATGTAGATGTACCAAGGTGCGACATTAATCACGGATGACCACGTAGGGGCTTGCAGCCACCAGCTACTGACCAGTTCAATGCCCCAGCGAATAGCCAGCGCGCCATAACCAGCCAAAGCACCGACCACCACTGCCAATGTACCAAGGTAGAATGACTCCTGACGAATAATTTGCAGACGGAGGCTATGAAACGTGTTGACAAACCATCTGATGAGATCTGGTCGTGTCATGATATCATGGATTGCTTTAAAAGTTTGGCTATGGTTTCTTGTAACAGTTTGGGCGGATAAGGTTTGTGAACAAATGCCGTGTGGGCTACGTTTTTTTGAGTCTCTAGTCCATCGTGTTCATGGTAGCCCGAGGATAAAATAATGGGTAAATCGGCTTGTATGGCGCGTAAAGCAGTCATGGTTTCTCGCCCATTCATGCGCGGCATGGTCATGTCCAGCACGACACAGCTTATTTCATGCTGATGGGCGGTGAAAAGTTCCACGGCATCGACACCATCGACAGCCTCTTTTACCTTGAGTCCCATGGCCTGAACGATCATGCATGCCACTTGGCGAATCGTTGCCTCGTCATCGACAATGAGAACATACCCCTCATGCTCAATCGTTGTTTTTTCTACGGCGGGTGGAGCTGGGACATCGTGATGTCGTGTGGTGGCATCGGCGGGTATAAGCACGCGAAAGGTGGTGCCTTGCCCGATTTTGGAGCTTAGTGTGATCGTACCATGATGAGCACTAATGATGCCCAAGATAGCACTCATACCCAAACCACGCCCCGTGAATTTAGTCGTGAAAAAGGGCTCAAATAAACGCGCTTGAACATCTTCCCCCATACCATTGCCATCATCCCTGACCTCAAGGTAGACGTAATCTCCCGCAATCAATGGCTCGCTTATATAGGGTGATTGCAGGTCACTGGATGGATAAAACTTGCAGCCTGTTTGCACATGAATATTGCCGTTGTGTGAGTCAATCGCCTCGCTGGCATTGATGACCAAATTCATGATTACCTGTTGCATTTGTGATGGATCGACCACTACAGCGGGCAGCGGATCAGCCAAAGTGTAGTGCATGCTCACTTGTTTGTCGATGCTGACAGCAAGCAAACGCGCCATCTGTTTCACCGTGGTGGAGAGGTTCATGGGTTGCAGGACAAATTGTCCTTTGCCAGAATAAGCCAGCATTTGACGGCATAAATCGGCAGCGCTATGACTACTTTGCAGAATATTTTCGAGGTGCTGTTGCAGCACTGGCGGTTCGGCTAAGCACTCTTGCGCCATGGCAGTATGCCCCATAATGGCAGTTAATAAGTTGTTGAAGTCGTGAGCAATGCCGCCTGCCAGCACCCCTAAACTCTCCAGGCGTTGTGTGTGCTCTAGTTTTTGCTGTTGAATTTTTTCGATGCTGATGTCTCGTGCTATCAGCGAAACATGTGATAATCGTCCATCATCATGGTGGTGAGCCTGCATGATGCAGGAGACACAGAGCACACGTTGTTGTTGATTAAACATCTGACTTTCACCCTGCCATACGCCTTCGCGCAGCAGGGTGGGTAGGCTCTGACTGTTAAGCTCTGTTTGAGCCGTAGTATCAAAACAGTCAGCGATATGAAGCCCCTGAAGATCATGTTCATCGCTGATGCCAAGGTTGCGGCGTAATGCTTGGTTGGCATACATCAACGACAAGTCATGTTGAGCGATGGCAATCATGTCTGGCGACGCTTGCAACACATCTTGCAATAAATGAGCCTCTTGTTCGGCTAGCATCAAGCGGGTGACATCTTGGATCGTACCCAGTGAGTGAATGATGGTGCCCTGTTCATCGTAGCTACTCAAACATCGTTCTTGTACATAGCGCAGCTCACCATGGGGTAAAATCATGCGGTGAACGATGTTGTATTCGGCTTTGCTCTCGGCGTGATTCGTCCAAGCTTGTTCTACGCGATGACGGTCATCGGGGTGAACCGCCGCGATAAAAAGGTCATACGATGGCAGTGGTGGGTGGTCGAGTTGAAAAATACGATAGACTTCATTTGACCATTGTCGAGCACCATTGCGACTATCGAGCTCCCAACTGCCGATAGCTGCAACAGACTGTGCTTGTTGCAGATGTTGCTCGGACTTGGCGAGGTTTTGTTGCATGCGTTGCTGATCGCTGATATCGACGAGGGAAACAACCACGTTACTCCATGTTGTTTCGTAGCCAGGTAAAATATTGATACTCAGTATGGCATGAACCACAGCTCCTTGCTGGTTACATAGGGTGATACGCGAGGATCGATGCGGATCCCCCTGTTGAAGGAATATGAGTTTTTCAATAAAGGCTATGTGTTGTGTATTTTGTTGCAAATAACGTTGACTGTCATCAATCAGTTGTTGTTTATTATCGTAACCATACAGGTGAGTGGCTGCGCGGTTGGCATCAAGGATGGTAATGCTGGCAATGCAACGAGCTAAAAACTCAGGGTGTTGTTCTAAATAATCACGCAGGTTGCGCTTCGCTTCGGGACTAAGTGAATCCAATAAGCATCGAACTGCGCTATGATCCTCTTCTTTCAAAGCGATAGGGGACTCTTCAAAAAATGTGCGAAAACGTTGTTCTGATTGCCTCATGGCTTGGATGCTGTTTCTTTCAGCCTGTTCCATATCGCGGATGCGAAGACTGCTCATGCGTACATTCAATGCGCCAATCAGCAAGAGTAAGAAGCTGAGGGTTGCGGTGATTTTACGTAGCCATTGCTGCTGTTTTTGCTCTGCTTCTGCCGATTGGGAAATGCTGTGGCTGATCGTATCTGCTGCGCTCATTGTATGACTAAATAAGCGATCAAACTGCTCATCTGATGGTGAGTTAACCCCCGATTTTGATGGATTACGAATACGCTGTTGCGCCAGCACTTGCAGTTGATGTAGATGCTGCTGTAAGCGAGGAATATCGTGTTGCAATAGGGGTGCATCAGCCTGTAATAAACGTAAACAAGCTTGCTCTGAGCGACCGAACGCTTGCTTATACAATTGCAAGGTTTGTTGGTTGTTGCTGGATATGCTTTCTTCTAACCACAAATGGGCAGTCGCTAGGTTGGCAGAATAACGGCTGAGGTTGAGCATTTGTATGGCCGATGATTCGCGCAGTTGGGCTGACTTCCACATGCTATGTAGATTGAGCGTGATTAATACCATCAACACTGCCAGCAAGATGAACGCGAGCAGCTTACGCACACGTTTCTCTTGCTCAGGGGCGCGATTATTCGTCTTGATCGTCATCCGACGTAGCTACATCGACTACTGCTCCTGCTACTTTGAAAGGTACTTTGACCACGGCAGTGGTAATGTCCACTGCCGTGCCAACAACGGTTCCGATGCATGCAGAACAGAGCCCAGCGCAACATAATGCGAGCAGCCATGTGCGACCTGTGTGCGTCATACCGTGCTTCATATTAATCCTCTTGGCGTAAAATAAGACACGATAACGGCGGTAAACGCAGCGACAGGGATGCAGCATGCCCCATAGCTGGAATGCTATCGCTTGCAATTAAACCACCATTTCCCGCGTTTGTGCCACCGTAGCATGTGGCATCGGTGTTCAGGGTTTCTTGGTAATTACCTGCGTTAAATACCCCTAAACGGTAACCTTCACGAATCACGGGGGTCATATTGAGGACAATATAGACCGTGCCACCATGGTGATCGCGGCGTGCAAAACTCAGTACGGATTGTTCCGAGTCGTTGCAGTCCAACCATTCAAAACCTTGGGGTTCAAAGTCCAACTCATGCAGCGCAGGAATAGTGATATGCAGGTGGTTAAGGTCGCGTACCAATGACTGTAGACCTTGTTGTGGCATGTGCTGACAGTGATCCCAATTGAGGCTGGTTGCCTCGTCCCATTCTGCCCATTGACCGAATTCAATACCCATGAATTGCAGTTTTTTACCAGGGTGACAGAACATGTAGGCATACAATAAACGCAGGTTGGCAAACTTCTGCCAATCATCGCCTGGCATTTTTTGCGGCATGGAACCTTTGCCATGCACTACTTCATCGTGGGAGAATGGCAGAATGAAATTTTCGGTATGCGCATAAACCAGCGAGAAGGTCATTTGATTGTGGTGGTAGCTGCGGTGAATGGGTTCGTGTTCGAAGAAATCGAGACTGTCATTCATCCACCCCATATTCCATTTCATGGTGAAGCCAAGTCCGCCCAGCCATGTGGGACGTGATACCATCGGCCAAGAGGTGGACTCTTCGGCCATCGTAACAGCGCCCGGGAAGCGGTCATGTACCAATTCGTTAAACTGTTTCAAGAAGGTAACAGCTTCTAAGTTTTCTCTGCCACCGTGTTTGTTGGGCAGCCATTCGCCTGCTTCGCGTGAGTAATCTAGGTACAACATCGAAGCTACTGCATCGACGCGCAAGCCATCCAGATGGTAACGATCCAACCAGAAAAGAGCCGAGGCAATCAGGAAGTTGCGGACTTCGTTGCGCCCAAAATTGAAAATATAGGTTCCCCAATCCTTATGTTCGCCAAGGCGCGGATCTTCGTGTTCATACAGGGGCGTACCATCGAAACGCGCTAGACCGTGACTGTCTTTAGGGAAGTGGGCCGGAACCCAATCGAGGAATACGCCTAAATCATGCTGATGACAGTAATCGACGAAATAACGGAAGTCATCGGGTGTACCAAAACGACTGGTGGGGGCAAAGTAGCCCACGGTTTGGTAGCCCCAAGAGCCATCAAAAGGATGCTCGGTGATGGGCAGTAACTCAATATGGGTGTAGTTCATCCATTGGCAGTATTCGACCAATTGATGGGCTAAGTCGCGGTAATTGAGGAAATTCTTACCATCTTTGCGCCATGAGCCAAGGTGAACTTCATAAATACTCATGGGTTGATCTAAGGCTTGATGGCGTGGACGGTTGCTGACCCATTCAGCATCTTGCCATTGGTATTGATTTGCATCATGAACCACGCTGGCAGTGTTGGGGCGTACTTCCATTTGCTGCCCGTAAGGGTCGGTTTTTTCCAGTAAC
>JAUZQP010000048.1 GCA_030950965.1 Mariprofundaceae bacterium | reverse complement strand
ACCTAGCTCCAACCCGATGATGCGATCCATCTCGTCACCGCGCGCCGTTAGCATAATAACAGGTAAAGACGAGAAGCCGCGCAGCTCACGCAGCAGATCCATACCGCTTTTACCCGGCATCATGACATCAAGCACTGCCAGGTCATACGACGCTTGCTGGATTTTTGCCAACCCCTCTATGCCGTCATGTGCCAACGAGACAGTAAAGCCATCGCCCTCTAAAAAACGACCCAATAGCGCGCAGAGTTCGCGGTCATCATCAATCAATAGAATATGCATCGCCACACTCTGCCATATCAACATCGCCAAAAAACAGCCTACACCACCATTTTCAGCCAGTTTTACCAAATCTTTACAAAACAGAGGGCTATTTTTACACAAGGCATGCACTGCAATACATGGTGGGGCACAGTGTTCGCCCTGTGGTTCAGCCACAGGGTTGCGGATTAGATACGCTGCCGCAAACCACCATCATCGAAGGGGAATAAATCATGAAAAAAGTATGGACGACAGTCGCCGTCGGGTGCATGTTACTCGGCGGTACATCACTCGCGCTGGCAAGCGGCGGCCCGGGTCACCATGGCGGAAAATGCGGCGACCAGATGGCAACCGCACTCAACCTGAGTGACGCACAACAGCAGCAGATGAAGCAGTTACGCCGTGATGGACGGCCAGAGATGATGCGTTTGCACGATGCGATGGAAGATAATCGCGATGCCATGCATAAGCTTGATCCATCGGCGAAAGATTATCAGCAGCAAGCTAACCGCCTGACCAGTGAAAAGGGCAAGCTCGTTGAACAAATCGGCAAACATCGTGCGGCACAGCACGCAGCGAAGTTTGCTATCCTTACCCCCGAACAGCAGGCCAAGGCAAGCAAGTGGCGCAAAGACCACCCCAAGAAGAAGGGTGAGTGCCGCAAAGGTGGTCGTCATGGCCCACCTATGGGAATGCCTAAAGAGTAATTAATTTAGGGCTGCGGAAAATATTAAGCATCTTATTTATACGACGGAAATGGATGTTTTATTTTTTTCTCAGCCCCTATATCACGGGGGTAGGACTTCGCCTCCGTAATTTTGTGTATCTCTCTTTTAACGCGGGGCAGTATGTTGTCCTTATAATGTTACGCGTAGGTTGGGGAGCGGTACAAAGCCCAACCTACGCTATCATGCTCTGCATTGAGCCGCCCTCCAATGACTCACCCATGCAATAAAGTATGGGCAATCTGAAAATCAGCAGTTATGCTATCGCTTGTGGTAGGGTAGTCATGACCTTAGGCAACGCGCAATAAATAATCTACCAAGCTCGCTTGTCTTTTTACCCAGCATCGGCGTTGCAAAAAAGCTTACATAGCGAGCTATGCTTTACTTTTTGCGCCTTGATGCTGAACAAAAATCCTGCGCGATTTTGGTAGATTATTTATTGCGCGTTACCTTACGAAGAACAGACGCAAGGATGGTTCAGCTTTGAAAAAGCTTTTTTTACTTAAATACATTACACTGTTATCACTTTGCCTATTCGTTTTGTCGCCTACTTGGACGATAGCCGAAGAGTCCACGCCCGAGCAACAAAACATTGATATATCTAAACGGATGGTCTCCATTATCAAGGCTCACGAAATAAACCTGCAAAAATGGGTGAAGGACGAGCGGATCATTCAAGCAGTCAAAGCACACAATAAACAAAACCTCAGCTTGGCCTACATCAAGGAGCTGGATCAAGCATGGATCAATGGTGAGGCGCAAGAGCTGGTGATGGCTGTACAGCAGAACGATACCGCTCTTTATTTGAAAAAAAGAGTAGAAAACAATAAGCGGTTATATGTCGAAGCATTTTTGTGTGATGAACAGGGTGCGGTGGTGGCGGAATACCCAAAAACGTCGGATTATTGGCAAGGTGATGAAGACAAGTTCATCGAGTCATTCAACAACGGTCATGGTAAAAACCGCATCGGAGCACTAAAGTTTGATGAAAGCACCAAGACCTACAGCGTACAAATATCGATCCCTGTGATAGACGAAGGTAAAACCATCGGCGTACTCATTGTTGGGTTGAAAAACATATAACTCCCCCTTTACCCGTAATCATTACGGCAATTGAGAAATAGCCACATCCATGCGCCATTTTGACACATGGATGGAAAGGCTTGAGTTGACCATGGCTTATCAGCAGCCATGCTTCGCCGCCATGAATTTCAACCGCGCACCGCATGCGAAGCTTTTGCTTTGCCGCATTGACTGGCTTGTCGCCCGTCGATTCGTCCTGCCGTGCGCTGCTTTCCGCTGCTGATTTCTCAGCAACACCTCTTTAGCAACGACCACGGGTAACCTCCGGGGTCGTTTTTTTTGCCCTCTGTCTCATCTTCCAACTGTCAAAATCAATGGAGAACACCATGTCTATCCCCGCCGCCTATCTGGGCGTGATCATCATCTGGAGCACTACGCCGCTGGCCATTCTGTGGAGCAGTCAGGAGGCCGGATTTCTGTTCGGTGTCACCAGTCGTATGGTCATTGGCCTGTTGCTGGCGTTGATCGTCGCCGCGCTGCTCGGTCATGGGTTGGTCTGGCGGCGTGATGCGGTGCGTGCCTTATCTGATCAGTGCCTAGGCATCTTTACGGCGATGAGCTATTTGAGGAAAACACTGGGATTCAGATGAAGCCAGTGTTTGAAATTGCACTTATGACTTGAATTCAGGAGTAATCATTCACTCCCCCCACTGATTTTTCCGCCCTCTGCGTTGAAAGTGCTCATTTACCCCAGCGTAAACTGCGCGCTTTCGCCTTGATGGCGAAAAAACAGAGGGGGTGTGAATGATTACAAGGCAGAGTGCGCAGCACCAAAGTCATGAAGTAAGGCAACTCGCAATAAATAATCCACCAAACTCGCTTATTTTTTTGCCCAGCATCTGCGTTGCAAAAAAGCTTACATAACGAGCTATGCTTTGCTTTTTTCGCCTTGATGCTGAACAAAAATCCTGCGCGGTTTTGGTGGATTATTTATTGCGAGTTACCTAAAATGAGGCGCAGTAACCAGTAATGACAATCAAGCTGGGGATGAAGCGAGTGAACTCTGCCGAAGCCTTGAGCGCGCTGGTTGCGATGACTTCAGTGGTAATTGCTAAGGCAAGGTAGAGATAAACCACGCTTCAACTGCAATCTGCGAGCAAGGCAATCGCGCCAAGGCCAATGATAAAAGCGATGAATGAACGGCGGCGATACCATGGTTTGAATGGCTGAGTTAGCACTTCTTGCCAATGCTCATCACACCATGCATCTTGGTAACCTTGATGCGGGTGCAGTCGTGTATGCCCAAGTTTATTGCATTCACAACAACGACCACAATAACCTTCGGGCACATCGTCCTCTCGTAACACTGCATCATAATTGGTGCTTATCTTTCGTAAAAAGCAGCGACATGAGTTATTGTGGCGGTGCAGTTTATTCATGATGATTCTCCGATAGTGTGCGGCTCCCTTTTCCGCCTCTTTCATGCCTAGAATACTTAATAACAACTACTATTTAAACCATGACTTAAGTCACAGTAGCAGGAGTGGTTATTAACCTGAATTTTTCATAAATACTGTCGCGCCCTTGCTTGCCCCTTTGTCTGCAACGATATAATTCAGGGCAAATACCGTCCATTCGCCTCAAACGGGGCTAAGCAGTTCCCCTCTTATTCAATGCCATATACATCGCTGGCACGACGAACAATGTGAACAGCGTGCCGATGGAGAGCCCTGCGCAGATGACTAAGCCCATGGCGTGACGACCTGCTGCACCTGCGCCGTGGGCTAGGACTAGCGGTAGTACGCCTAATACCATTGCGGCGGTGGTCATCAGAATGGGGCGTAGGCGTACCGATGCGGCTTCGACGATGGCATCAATTTTACTGCGTCCGTGTTGTTGTAACTCATTAGCAAATTCCACGATCAGAATGCCGTGTTTGCTGATTAAGCCCATCAGCGTGACTAAACCCACCTGGGTGTAGATGTTGATGGTTGCCATGCCCATGTTGATGAACACCAACGCGCCTAGCATCGCCATCGGTACCGAAACCAAAATAATCAATGGATCGCGGAAGCTGTTGAACTGCACCGACAGGGCGAGGAAGATAATCACCACGGCAAATAGCATGATGAAGACGAAGCCACCTGATTCTTGAGCAAACTGCCGCGATTGCCCTGCGTAATCCGCGCTATAACCAGCGGAGGCGACCGCTTGCAAGGTTTGACGCATGAAGTCCAATATATCCTGCTGCGACAAGCCTGGCGCAAACACGCCCTGAATTTTAGCCGCGTTGAGTTGCTGGAAGCGGTTGATCGATTGAGGCACAACGCTGTCCGCCAAGCTCGCTACCGTTGCTGCTTGTACCATCTGCCCCGATGGCGTGCGTAGATAATAATCCAAGGTTTGCTCGGGGTTCAAACGGTAACGCTGTGCCACTTGCGGCATGACGCGGTAGGAGCGTCCGTCGATGGAAAAGTAATTCACATAACCGCCGCCCAAGGCATTGCCCATCGCTGCACCCACGCTTTGCTGGGTCATGCCGAGGTCGGCGACCAAATCACGATCCACCACCAGTGTGCTTTGTGGCTTATCGATTTTCAGATCGGTATCGACAAAAAAGAACATGCCACTGGCTTGCGCCTTGGCTAGCACCTGCTCCACCACATGATGCAGGTTGTCGAATGATTCCGTAGTTTTGATGATAAATTGCAGCGGTAATCCGCGTGAACCAGGCAGGGCTGGCATTTGGAATGCTGCCACCCTCGCCCCTGCAATGGTGTTCCAACGTTGCTGTAACTCCTGTTGTAGTGCAGCAGCACCACGTTCACGTTGTTCCCACGGCGTGAAAATCACACCACCAATACCCTGACTTCGCGTAGGTGTACCTGTAAGCTGAAACATCTGGTCATACTCAGGCAAGTCACGCGCTAACTGGTAGGCTTGATCGGCATACGAGGCCATTTGCTCTGCTGTTGCCGTGGGTGCGCCGACGATTTGTCCCAAGACCATGCCTTGGTCTTCCTGTGGTGCGAGTTCAGATTGTGATGTTTGGAATAAATATACGGTCACACCAAGCAATAATCCGCCCATGACCACCAGCACTGGCCAGGTGGATAATGCCCCTCGCAAACGCCGTTGATACCAGCCTTGTAAACGGTCAAACATGCGGTCTGTCCATGCCAGAAAAGGATTGTTCCCTTGTTTATGCTTGAACATGGTAGCTGTCATCATCGGCGACAGGGTAAGTGCGACAATGGCAGAAATGGTTACCGCGCCCGCCAACGTGAAGGCAAACTCGGTAAACAACGCACCTGTCAAACCACCTTGAAAACCAATCGGCACGTAGGCGGCAATCAACACCACCGTCATGGCAATAATCGGTCCGCCGAGTTCTCGCGCTGCCAAAATAGCGGCATCAAAAGCGGACTTGCCCTCTTTGTGCATGTGGCGATCGACGTTTTCCACCACAATAATGGCATCATCCACCACCAGCCCAATCGCCAATACCAAGGCGAGCAAAGTCAGTAAGTTGATGGTGTAACCCAAGGCTTCCATCATAAAAAACGCACCAATCAGCGATAGCGGAATGGCAATCAGCGGAATCATCACCGCACGCCAGTGACCAAGGAATA
>JAUZQP010000047.1 GCA_030950965.1 Mariprofundaceae bacterium | reverse complement strand
ATAGGCCTCTTCGGTGGTAGCTTTAATCCGCCACATCATGGTCATCGCTGCTTGGTTGAACGGGCTTTGCAACAATTGAACTTGGATGCCTTGTGGGTTGTCCCTGTTGGTTTAGCGGTTCACCGTACGCTTTCCACTATTAGTCCGCAACAACGCTTGCACTTGGTCACGACAATGTTCGCTGATATACCTAAAGTGACGGTGCTAGATTGGGAGGTCAACGCTGATGTTGCCATCCCTAGCAGCCAAACATTGGCGCGTTTCCGTCATCTAAACCCGTATATTGTACCGTTATTTATATTGGGGATGGATGCTTGGGCGAGTATGGAATCATGGTTAGACTACCCCATTCACCGCAAATTATGTAACGTTGCTGTTTTTTCGCGGGTGGGTGTTGCACCGCACACACTTTCAGGTTGGAAAAACTGTGAGCTAACAGCGTGGCAACAAGGCGAATGGCAGGGGGCAGGGCATGTCGTTTTTGTTCCTGGCACGTTGCCAGATATTTCGGCTACAGCATTACGTCAAGCCTTGCGAGTCGGTGATAGCAGCTTGATTCAGCAATCAGCAGCGATAAAAAAAACATTACAACAATGGTACGGTTATGGAGACAATAACATAGATGAGTGAATATACAGTGGAACGTTTAAGTGACGATGTAATGACTGCATTAGAGGATAAAAAAGCTGTCAATGTTATGCAGATGAATGTGCAGGGGCGTTGCGCGTTTGCGGATCGCTTTATTATTGCCAGTGGCCGTAGTGGTCGGCAATTGGATGCTATGGCACAAGGTGTTGCCGAGGCTGCACATAGTTTAGGTTTACCTGTTAAGGTTGAAGGTCGCGAAGCGATGGAGTGGCTGCTTGTTGACCTTGGAGATGTGATCGTTCATCTGTTCTTGCCTGAGATTCGAGATAACTTTCAACTCGAAAGTTTGTGGGCTAGACCACAAGAAGAAGCCGTGGAAGAAGTGACCGCAGCGGAATGAAGTTACGTTTGATTGTGGTAGGTAAAATGCAAACGGATTATGCCGCTTGTGAACAACGCTACCGTAAGCGTTTTGGCTCACACGGCTGTGAATTGCAGTTGATTGAGTTAAGCGAAGGGCGTGGCAAGCAATCAGCACAACGTAAACAGGAAGAAGAGCGGCAAATTTTACAGCATGCTCGGGCTGGCTACATCTTATTTGATGCGTGTGGCAAAGCCCGCAGCAGCGTGCAATGGGCTGATACCTTGCAAAGCATGGCAGCAAATGCTACACAGGATTTTGTCATCGGTGGGACAGATGGTGTCAGCGCTAGCATCCGCCAGCAGGCGGCACAATGCTGGTCGTTGTCAGCACTTACGCTGCCGCATCAAATGGCCCGTCTGCTGGTGGTCGAACAACTTTATCGCGCATGGACTATTGTACAGGGGCACCCGTATCATCGTGTTTAAATTTCGTTTTATCTGCTTGTTGATGGTTCTATTGTTGAGCAACTCGGTGCTTGCAGCAGCAGCTAATATCCAAGGTCAACTTGCCCAACTTAAAAAAGAACGCCTTGAATTAGCACAGACACGACACGCACTGGAGAATCAGCTGGGTGGACTTAACCGTCAGCTACGGGTGTTAGACCAAGCTTGGGTTAAAGCTAAGCAAGCGTTGGATGCAGTTCAAAAAGAAGAAAGGTCAGTGCGAAGTAAAGTCACCGCTTTAAAGAAAAAAATTCAACAATTAACCACCACCATTCATACGATCAAAGAACGTATGCAGCAAGAGTCCTCTGCTGTATGGCGGCAAGCGGGGCGTTCCCCCAGTTGGTTGGATGTGTTGGCAGGTACGCCCGTGACGGAAATTCCTCACCGTCAATACATGCTGGCATCCGTGGTAAAACAACAACAGTATGACCGTACCAAACTCCAAAATTCGATTAAGAACCTGCAAGTCGCGCAAGCAACCTTGCAAGACAAACAACAAGCACTCACCCAATTGCGGCAACAAAAGAAACAGGTCGCTCAGATAGCCAAGCAACAACTGCGTGCCAAACGTAATTTGGCGCGTAAAGTGCGCAGCAATGTCCATTTGAAAAAGGATAGGGATGCAACATTAGCATTGCAGCAGAAGGGTTTGATTGGTTTGCTTAAACGCATTGAACATCAAATCGAAGCACGTAAAAAAGCTGCTAAAAAACATGGGAAACCAGACAAAAAAGGTCGTGTCGTTATTCCCATACCGTACAATATCACAGGCAATATCCGTAAACACAGAGGGAACATTCCGTGGCCATTACGGGGTAAGCTGGTGGCACATTATGGTGCGCGTTTAGATCAAAACAGACCGAAACTGAAGGGGGTATTGATTGCCCCAGCATCCAACAGTAAACGAGGTCGCAAAGTGCGAGCTATTGCCAATGGTGTTGTGCGTTACGCCGATTGGTTTGGTGGTTTCGGCCTGATGATGATTGTTGAGCATGGTGGTGGCGTGATGAGTATTTATGCGCACAATGATGCCATGTATAAAAAAATTGGTGATCGCGTCAAAGCTGGCGATATTGTGAGTGATGCGGGTTCCACGGGGTGGATTGAACGGGTGCGCCTCTATTTTGAAATGCGCGTCAGTGGTCATGTCACCAACCCTGAGAAATGGTGTCGTGGTTAATTTCAATAAGCCCTTCCTAACCTGAATTATTCAGGCTAAGTATTATTCGATGATTAAATTAAAAAGTAGAGGTGAGCCATGCGCTTGAATAAAACACGTTGGACATTATTAGCAGCAACGCTGATCGTGGCAGTGACTGCCGTTGTAGCATGGAGCCCTTCGTTAAGCTACCAAGAAGCAACAGCAGCAACTGATTTTAAACAGCTGGACAAATTCGCCCAAGTGTTGAGCGCGGTGAAGCGTATATACGTCAAAGAAAAAAGCGATGAAGAGCTGATTGATGGTGCTTTGAGTGGCATGTTAGCCAGCCTTGACCCTCACTCCACCTATATGAACAAAGAGATGTTCAAACAAATGCAGGTAGAAACCAATGGTCGCTTTGGCGGTTTAGGGATCGAAATTTCACATGCAGAGGGTGGTATTCGAATTATTTCCCCTATCGAAGACACACCTGCATGGCGTGCTGGCATCAAAGCTGGTGACTTAATTATAAAAATTGATGATGCACTGGCGAGGGACCTTACGCTGCCAGAAGCGGTGAGCATCATGCGCGGCGAGCCAGGTACCAGTATTACACTGACCATTTTTCGCGAAACTGAAACACGCCCCCTAGAGATTAAATTGGTGCGAGCGATCATCAAGGTGAAATCTGTTAAAGGTGGCATGTTATCACCAGGCTATGCCTGGTTGCGCCTGTCTCAATTTCGCCTCAATGCGGCTGACGAGCTAAAAAAACAGATTGCTGATTTAGAGAAAGAAAATGGCGGTCCTTTAGAAGGTGTCGTCTTTGATTTACGCAATAATCCTGGTGGCTTGCTGGATCAGGCTGCGGCAGTCAGTGATCTTTTTTTAGAATCAGGCGATATTGTGAGTACCAAATCACGCGTGGGTAAAAACACAATCTTTTCTGCTGAAGCAGGTGATGCGATTCATGGGAAGCCGCTCATTGTATTGATTAATCGTGGTTCAGCCTCAGCCTCGGAAATTGTTTCAGGTGCACTGCAAGACAATCAACGCGCTGTTATTATGGGGGAGAAATCCTTTGGTAAAGGGTCGGTGCAGCGCATCATTCCTCTGCCAGATGGTACTGCAATTAAACTGACTACTTCACTGTATTATACGCCCAATGGTCGTTCTATTCAGGCAACGGGTATTGTACCTGATGTCAAAGTTGTGCAGCAAATCATCAAGGCCGGGAAAGATAAGGAACCGTCCTTTAATATCTCTGAGCGCGATCATAAAGGTCATTTAGAAAATGCTAATGGTAAAAAAGCCGTGAAGAAATCTATGAGCAAGGTGAGCGAATCGACCAATACCGTCACTGAGTTGCTTAAAAAACGTTTGAAAATGGACACCCAGTTGCAACGTGCCTTTGATGTACTTAAAGCCATGCATGTGCTTGATGCACGGCAAAATAAGCAGGGAGGTGCTTGATGAACTCAATGCATACGTCGTTGCCGCAAGATCAGCGCGGCTCGGTTAAATTATGGGTATCAGTGGCACTGGTTGTCATCGTCATTGCTGCTGCTTTGGTCTATTATTTAATGCCCGAAAAGGTTCAGTATTTAAAGGAAGCAACAGAACAGAGGATGGCTACTTCTGAGGAGCCAGCCGCTGACCCTTATGGTGCATTATATGAGCCAGCCAACACGAATACCGAAGCACCAGCAGAAGCACCAATAGCGGCAACTAACACAGATGAATCAACAATGGTTACCGACCCTGCGGCAGTTACACCAGCGGCAACTGAGCCCAATCCGCAGCCTCGCACTACTGTAGCGCAGGCTGATCGTGGGTTGGCTTTGGTTATGGATGATGTGGGTTATGGTATGGATGCTGTGGATACAGCTTTGGGCTTGCCTGCTCCCCTTACTTTTTCTATTTTACCTGATGCACCCGATGCTGTGGCAGCAGCCAATAAGGCATACCATGCAGGGCATATCATCATGCTGCATATGCCCATGGAACCTAAAGACCCTGATATTGCTGATAAAATGATGGGTAAAACGGGCTTGACGGCTACCATGAATGAAGCACAAATGCAGCGCATGATGGAGAAAACCTTGCGGCGTATTCCTCACGTCAGTGGGGTGAGCAATCACATGGGTTCGATGTTGACCGAGCAAGCTGATGCCATGCGTTGGTTAATGAAGATCAACCGTGATCATGGTTTGTTTTTCCTTGATTCATTAACCACTGCGCAATCGGTTGGTCGTGTACAGGCAGCCAAAGCAGGACTTGTCTGGGGCAGTCGTCGCTTCTTCCTTGATAATGATCGCAGTGAGCAAGCACTGGCACGCATGTGGAAAACGATTCTCAAGCGTGCGGCTAAAAAGGGTGGCTGTATTGTGATCTTTCACGCCAATCCGAAGAGCCTAGCATTCCTCCAAGCACATATTCATGAAGCTGATGGCTTACTGGTTCCATTGACCGCTTTATTGCATCAGCCTAAATAAGCACGCGTGGTATTAAGTAGGTGGGCATAAGTCTTTTAACATTTTATCGCAGGATATTTCGCGAGATTCAAGGCACAAAAAACAACGTATAGCACTGCTATATAAGTCTTTTTGTAACGCAGAACCTCGCGAAATAGACAAGAAGAAAATGTTA
>JAUZQP010000046.1 GCA_030950965.1 Mariprofundaceae bacterium | reverse complement strand
TGCGGATCGCGCCATTGTGATGATTACGCATTACCAGCGTTTACTGGATTATATTGTGCCAGATGTGGTGCATGTGTTTGCCGATGGTCAGATCCTTAAATCAGGCGATCACCACCTCGCCCTTGAATTAGAAAAACGCGGTTACGATTGGGTTCGCCAAGAGGCGCAACATGGCTGATTCATTGCAAGCATGGCGCGATGCAGCGGTGCAACAGTTCCGTACCACAGGCCTGCCACATGAGCGGCAGGAAGATTGGAAGTATACCGATATATCCGATATTCACAGCGATTTAGGGGCTGATTGGCGGCAGCCTGCGTTGGTAGATGACACCGCCGAACTGCCTGCTGATTACCCCTGTATTGGCGACTTGGATGCTTACCGTATTGTGATCTATCGTGGACGTATTCATGCTGCTAGCGATGCGCTGCCTAGTGGTGTTTCGCTGACGTTCTGGTCGGACATGGATGAGCAAACAGCAGTGGAACGACTGCCTGCTGTTGATACTTCAGCACGCCTGTTTCACGCTTTTGAGGCACTTAATGCTGCCCGCATGCAAGATGGTCTATGCCTACGCATGGCAGCGCATGTGGTGTTGGATCGTCCGCTTTATGTGCTGCACCTGCATGACAGCAGCGCACACGCCCATGTGCGCCATAGCATCCACCTTGGTACAGGGGCGAAGGCGGATGTGATTGCCCATGATGTGGCGTTGGATGAAGGAACAGCACGCCTACGCAGCAGTCATTGGCAGTTTACCTTGGAAGCCCAGTCCCATGCCAGCTTCAGTCGTGTGCAACAACTCAACACCGCTGATTGGCAGATGGGTCAGGTGCGTGTGAACCAGCAGCAAGATAGTCACTTTGAAGCCCATGCCGTTGAATTGGGTGGCGCGAAAGTACGTATGGACATCAGCGCAGACCTGCAAGGTGAAGGTGCGTTTTGCCGCATTAATGGGCTATTTTTGAGCGATGGCACACAACATGTCGATCATCATGTGCATATGGCCCACAGCGCGCCGCATTGCACCAGTCGTCAAGGCTACCGCAGTGTGTTGAGCGGTCACAGTCACGGCGTGTATAACGGCGCGGTGCATGTGCGCGTGGGTGCATCGGGTACGGATGCTGGGCAAAACAGCGATAACCTGTTGCTGTCGCGCACGGCCGAAATCGATACCAAACCAGCGTTGGAAATCGACCACGATAACGTCAAATGTGCCCACGGGGCGACAGTGGGACAGTTGGATGCCGACCACCTATTCTATTTGCGTTCGCGTGGTCTGTCGCAGGCGATGAGTCGTGATGTACTGGTGTTTGCTTTTGCCGACACCCTGCTCGCAGCATTGCCAAGCGCCGTAGTACGTCGCTACATCGAACAACAAGCCTTTGCTAAATTACCTTACGGTAATGACATGGCAGGTTTGTTGGGAGCGTAGGTTGGGTAGAGCGAAGCGAAACCCAACAAAGGCATGCCTATGAGCCACTTACAAATAAAAAAAAGGGTGAAAAATGAAACCACTTCATGACATTCGTAACGATTTCCCGATTCTACAACAGCAGGTCTATGGCAAGCCCCTAGTCTATCTTGATAATGCAGCGACCACGCAAAAGCCACAGGTGGTGATTGATGCCGTGTGTGACTATTACCGCAACGATAATGCCAATGTGCATCGTGGTGTGCATGCCTTGTCAGAACGGGCTACGGCGCATTATGAGCAGGCACGGGATGCGCTGGTGGCGTTCATCCATGCTGGTAATCGTCGCGAAATCATCTTTGTGCGTGGCGCTACCGAAGCGATTAACCTGGTGGCGCAAAGCTGGGGTTCTACCAACGTGCAGGCAGGCGATGAGATTCTTATCTCTGCGATGGAGCATCACTCCAACATCGTGCCGTGGCAATGGCTGTGTGAACGTACGGGCGCAGTGCTCAAAGTGATTCCAATGGATGACAGTGGTGCGCTGTTGATGGATGCGTTTGATACGCTACTGAGCGAACGCACACGTTTGGTAGGGGTGGTTCATCAATCCAATGCTTTGGGCACGATTAACCCCGTGGCAGAGATTATTGCTAAAGCCCATGCCGTGGGTGCGAAAGTGTTGCTTGATGGCGCGCAAGCCTTGGCGCATGTGGCTGTGGATGTGCAAGCGTTGGATGTCGATTTTTACGTCACCAGCGCGCATAAAATGTATGGTCCCACAGGTGTTGGTATGCTCTATGCCAAAGAGGCCCTGCTTGATGCCATGCCACCGTATCAAGGTGGTGGCGATATGATTCGCACGGTGACCTTTGAGCGCAGTGAATACAATGACCTGCCCTATAAGTTTGAAGCAGGTACGCCGAATATTGCTGGTGGTATTGGCTTTGGTGCCGCCGTGCGCTATGTGCAATCGCTGGGGGTGGAAAACATCGCCGCGCACGAGCAACAGTTGTTGGAATACGCCACGGCACAGGCGCAAGCCTGCGGTTATATACGTTTGATTGGTACGGCCGAGCATAAGGCAAGCGTGTTGTCCTTCACCGTCAATGGCGTGCATCCGCATGACTTGGGTACGATTCTCGACCGTGATGGGGTGGCCATTCGTGCCGGTCACCATTGCGCGATGCCTGTGATGCAGTTCTTTGGCGTACCGGCAACCGCTAGAGCCTCCTTTGCTGTGTACAATACCCAGCAAGAAGTTGACGTGTTGTTTGCTGCCATTGAACAAGCCCACGCCATGTTTCAATGATGTTGCCGCCGTTTATTCCCCTACCGATAAGGATTCCTCATGTTTGATTTACGCAGTCTTTACCAACAGGTCATCGTCGATCACAGCAAAGCGCCGCGTCATTTTGGTGTGCTCACGCCTTGTAGTCACGATGCCGATGGTCATAACCCCTTGTGTGGCGACCATTTGCATGTCTATTTGCAAGTTGCTAATGACGGTCAAATTGTCGATGCCAGCTTTGAAGGCGAAGGCTGCGCGATCTCTGTGGCCTCTGCTTCGATGATGACTGAAGCGATGATTGGCCACACCGTGACAGAGTTTGAAGCCCTGTTTGATCGCTTCCAGAAAATGGTCACATCGCCAGTCGATGAAGCACTGGATGATGAAGCGATGGGCAAGCTCGCCGTGCTGGGCGGTGTTCGGGAATTTCCGTCACGCATTAAATGCGCTATTTTATGTTGGCATACAGTCAAATCAGCTATCACCGCACAGGGCGGTGTGGCACACACGGAGTAGATGATGACATCTGGAGATATGATTACAGTTTCGCGCAACATCGATGGCGTGTTGATCCCTATGGGAACGCCCGTGGTCGTGCCTGAGGGTGCATTCGTGCGTGTGACACAAGAGCTGGGTGATTATTTCACTGTGGGTGTGAACGGCAACTTGGTACGCATCGAAAACAAGGATGCCGATGCTTTAGGGATGGAAAATCGCGTAACGGTTAAACAAAAAGAAGCCTGCACTGCCGATGGCCCTGTTGAAGAAGCCGCTGTTTGGGATGCCTTGCGTGAGTGTTATGACCCTGAAATACCTGTGAATGTTGTGGATTTGGGGCTGATTTACAACGTGCTTGTTGCCGAGACCGAAGCGGGTGGCAATGCGGTAGACATCACCATGACGTTAACGGCGGCGGGCTGCGGCATGGGGCCATTCTTGGTGGATGATGTGCGCAATAAACTGCTCAGTGTGAAAAATGTTACCGATGTGCATGTGGAATTGGTCTTTGATCCGCCGTGGGATCGTACCATGATGTCAGAATTAGCTAAGCTGAAACTGGGTATGTTTTGATCGTTGGTAAGATGTTTTCGCTAGTGAAAGGTAGATGAATGACATCATGGGCTTTATGCGCCGTCTTATATAGGTAGTATACGGCGACACTTTGGGCATTACATGATTAGAGCCACGTGCAAAAATCGTGAGCGGCGATTTGCTTCCCCACTTCGGTCTATTTACGAGTCAAAATTCGATCCATGGAACCACCATGCATCTCCTTTTCCCTCGAAAATAAACGCGACCTGGGATTGCAACTCATCCACCCAGGTTTTTGCAGGTGGCTGATTAGCCTGATAACTAAATTACAGTAGCGAGCATGGCTGTAAGTAGTTGCACAAAAGTCTTTTAACATGTCTAACTTGCCTATTCGCGCGATATGCTTCATGATGAAAAACGTCACATAAGCAAGCTCCTGAATGAGCGCGAGAGCCTTATGGAAAGTCGCCGGTTTCATGCCTTGAATATCACGGAATATTCGGCGCAATAAATGGTTAAAAGACTGATGCACTCCTACTTACCATGTCGCTCACGGGAGTGTCTGCATGGATGCGAGAATCCTTTATGAAGGTCTGACGTTTGATGATGTACTGTTAATTCCACAGGCCAGCAGTGTGGTTCCTCGCTCTGCCACCACAACAACGCAGTTAACGCGGAAAATTAAGCTTAATATTCCTGTATTATCTGCCGCAATGGATACGGTGACTGAATCGGGTACAGCCATTGTGTTGGCGCAGGAGGGTGGCATCGGCGTGATCCACAAAAACCTCACGCCTGCGATGCAAGCGGCGGAAGTGCGCAAAGTAAAACGTTTTGAAGCGGGCGTAGTGATTGATCCCTTGGTGGTTCGTCCTGATACGGTGTTGGCTGACGTACTGAAACTGGCCAGTGAAAATAACTTTTCTGGTTTCCCTGTGATCGACAACGATGGCAAAGTGTGTGGTATTATCACCCACCGTGACTTCCGTTTTGAATCAGATCCACAGCGGAAAGTGGCTGAGATGATGACCAAGCGTGATCGATTGGTTCATGTTGAACCTGGCATATCACTGGAACGCTGCAAGGCATTATTCCATGAGCATCGGATTGAAAAGCTCCCTGTACTGAACAGTGACGGCAGCTTGCATGGTATGATTACCGTGCGCGATATTGAAAAAGCATCGGCGAACCCACATGCAGTACGCGATGAACGGGGCCGTTTGTTGGTGGCCGCAGCCATTGGCGTGGGCGATGCCGAGATGCTGCGCTTTGAAGCGTTGATGGCAGAAGGTGTCGATGCCGTGGTGGTCGATACAGCGCATGGTCATTCCGCTGGGGTGATTGAGCAAGTACGTCAGATCAAACAGCAGTATGGTGACCGCATTCAAGTCATTGGCGGTAATATTGCAACAGCCGAAGCCACGCGCGACCTGATTGCTGCTGGTGCAGATGCGGTGAAAGTAGGCATTGGGCCCGGCTCAATTTGCACCACACGTATCGTTGCAGGTGTGGGTGTACCGCAGTTTACGGCTATTATGCAATGTGCTGATGCTGCGCGTGAAGCAGGCGTGCCTATTATTGCCGATGGCGGCATTAAATTTTCGGGTGATTTTGCCAAGGCGATGGCGGCTGGTGCATCGGTGTGCATGTTTGGTTCTATGTTTGCTGGTACGGATGAAGCACCAGGTGAAAAAATTCTTTACCAAGGTCGATCATTTAAATCGTACCGAGGCATGGGTTCGATTGGCGCGATGAAGAAGGGTAGTAAAGACCGTTACTTCCAAGGCGATGTCGAAGAGGTGCTGAAGTTGGTGCCTGAAGGTATTGAAGGGCGTGTGCCATATAAAGGCGCGCTAGCAGATATTATGCATCAACTGATGGGCGGGTTACGCGCTGCAATGGGTTATGTGGGAGCAGATTCTATTGCCAGCCTGCATGAACGTGCACGCTTTGTGAAAATTACAGGGGCAGGCTTACACGAATCACATGTGCATGATGTGACGATTACGGAAGAGGCTCCGAATTATCGCATGGAGCGTTAAGAAGATAATAAAAAGACCGCCAACTGAGTTGGCGGATTTTTTATTCTGATTATAACGGCTTTAGGGGAGGGCTGCATAACTACTCATGGGGCTTTTCGCTGAAGACTGGACAAAAAGAGAGCTGCAACGGTGAAGCGTAGGGTGCGCTTGCGCACCACACGGCGGTACAACTCATGCAGAGGTGTGATAAATGAACCAGTGTATGGGTTCTACCACGCCATTTTGTGCGCAAGCGCACCCTACCCTTGAGTTCAAATCCTTGCTATCACACCCCATTCAACACGTTGCTGTTAAGGATGTCCATCTTAAAAGGGAAGCCGATTA
>JAUZQP010000045.1 GCA_030950965.1 Mariprofundaceae bacterium | reverse complement strand
TGGCTGAGGAGGCTTGGCTGCTAGTGGGAAGTTGGTTGGGAATTGTGTTGGCAGCGCAACACGGCGCAAACTGGGCTGCCGCGTTGCATGACCGTTATGCAGCCCTACGCATTCGCGCCTGGATTCAGACGGTATTTTTTTCACTCGCAGGGCTGCTACTGATAGCGGCGGTTTATGCCTCGATTATATGGTGACGAATGGCGATGCGCGCCAGTTCCGCTGCATTTTTGGCGTGTAGTTTATCCAGAATATTAGCCCTATGCACATTCACCGTTTTGGGGCTGAGGTACAACTTAGGGTAAATCTCTTTCACGGGTAGTCCTTGTGCCAGTAGCACGAAGACCTCAAATTCACGCGGTGTGAGCACATCAATGGGCGTGTCAGCCTTGCCCGTAGCCGAGTGAATCGCCAATGCCTGCGCTGTTTCAGCATCCAAAAAGGTGCGCCCTTGTTTGACCATGCGGATGGCATGCAATAACTCATCAGGGCTACAGCATTTACAAATAAAGCCTTTGGCACCAATTTTTAATGCTTTGGCAGCAAGGTCGGGGTTTTGGTACATGCTGATTAACAAAACGCTTAATGCAGGATTGAGGCGCAATAAGCGTTGGGTAGCAACAAAGCCACCCATGCCAGGCATGTTAATCTCCATCAAAACAATATCGACAGGCTCAGCTTTGTATAAGTTGATCGCCTCTTCGCCTGAGTCACTTTGGGCAACGACCTCAATATCTGGTGCACTTTCGACCAGTTTTTTGAGTCCAGCTCGTACAATGTTTTGATGATCGACGATCATCATTTTAATAGGGTTGATATGGGAATCCATGTTACTTATCCATCATTGCTGCGCAGGGGCAGCTAATTCGAGTTGTAGGGTCGTTTTTTCTTGATTCAATATAGCGGCGGAACACATCCCTTGTTGCTCGATGGAAGCGTGTAATTGCGACAATGCTCTTGCGCCTTCGGGATGATGAATAATGATTTTCCTGTGGCATGTTGCGCTATCGAAGTCCAAAGTGACGTGCAAAGGGTGTATTTCACCATGGTTCAGCATGAGCTGTAACACACCATGGTACAGGATGAGAAACAGCGTGTGTTGTTCTGCTGTAGCTAGTGTCGCTGTGATATTGTTATCAATCGTGCAGCGCAAAGGACTGCACTCACGCACCGTTTTTTGCAACGTGCTAACGGAAGCATCAAAGCCATCGTCCAATATGGTCACAGGCAGGCGCATAAGGGTCATCAATGATTCAAAGAGTTGAATCAATTCATCGGTCATCGTGACGGTTTGATCGGCAAGCTCTTGTGTTTTCCGACCTTCGTTGCGACGGCTGTATAACGCTGCACTCATACGAATGGCGAGCAAACGCTGGGCAAGCTCTTGTTGTAACACATCAGCAATGCTGCTTTCGGTAAGCAGGCTGATGGGAATATTTTTCTGGGTCATGACAAACTCTCTTGTGGTTCGTTATTTTGAATGCAATAAAATAAAGATGGGCTAAGCCCCTGTTGTAATAGTTGATCGCTTTGGCTGTTGTCGAGTAGTGGTGTGAAGTACGTTCCTTGCATATAACGGCAACCAAGGTGGTGTAAAAAACATAGGTTTTTTTCGCTTTCTACGCCATCAGCTACCACGCCAATGTTGAGTAACTGGGCGAGGTGAACAATCATTTTAACAATCACCTGATCGTCCTCATCGACATTGAGGTCGCGAATAAACGTGCGGTCAATGCGCAGCGCCTGAATAGGCAGGCTGCGTAATAAATTCAGCGAAGAATACCCCGCACCGAAGTTATTGATGGAAATTTTAATCCCCAGTTCAATCAAATCATTGATTGATTTACTGGCCTTTTCAGAAGCTTTCATGGCGACAAATTCGGAGAAAGAGAACTCCAATTGCTTTGCCTCAATATGATACTGCTGCAACAGCTGGTCTACCTGAGGCAGCAAGCCGTCGCATAAGAGCGTATCAAACGATATATCTAAGGTCATCATCAGTGTATGGTCATGCAGTGATGCCCAATGTTGCAAGGTTTCGCAGCCCTGCTTGATCTTCCACATATCGATGACGGCGACCAAGCCACTGGATTCAGCAATGGCGATGAAGTCTTGTGGTGCGACGACTCCGAGGGTGGAGTTCTTCCAATAAGTTAAGGCTTCAAAGCCATTGATACGCTGTTTTACAGTGTCGATAATCGGTTGGAACATAAGGAAGAACTCATCGCGTTCCAATGCAAACGTGAGCTCTTGTGTCAAAATGGTATGGTCAGATAGGTTTTTCTCGTAAATGCAATAGGTATTGCGCTGTATTTTTGCCTTGTACATGGCTATATCAGCAGCTTTGAGCAGGCTATTGATCGAAGCGCCGTGTTCGGGAAAAAAGCTGATGCCGATGCTACAACCGACACTCACTTTTTCATCGCCCAATATAAAGGGGGTAATCAAGGCAGTGCGGATTTTTTCGGCCACCATTTCAAGGTCTTCATTTGAAACGATTTGTTCAAAAATAGCGGCAAATTCATCGCCGCCAAGGCGGGCGAGGGTGTCACTCTTACGTAGGCAGTGGGTTAACCGCTCGGCAACCTGAATCAGTAGTTGATCGCCGATATCATGCCCGAGTGTATCATTCACCTGTTTAAAGCGATCTAAATCCATAAAAACAACGGCTAAACGCGCACTGCTCCGTTGCGCCAAGCGCAGTGCGTGCTCCAGCCGCTCCATAAACAGACGGCGGTTCGCCAAGCCTGTCAAAGGGTCTTTGAAGGAGAGGTGCCGTAATTTTTTTTCGGTTTCCATGCGTACCATAATCTCTTTTTTGAGGTACTCATTGGCTTCACGTAATTCACGGGTGCGCGATTTAACGCATTGCTCCATTTCATCAAGCAGGGCGACTTCTTGGGTCACATTGCGCAGGTAAACATTTACATATTCATCACATACGGGAACAAACAGGCACTTGAACACCTGCCCTTCAATGACCCAATTAGCCTCAGTTTGCTGCATGCTATGTTGCACCGATGCGATAAGCTCTTGCCAATCATCGTTCATATGATCGACGGTGATTTGCTTCATGAGCTGCTTGGCCGGCATATTGGCATATAAGCAATTACCGTTGGCAGCATAACGCATGATCGGCATGGGGCTTTCATCAGGGAAGCTGGCGAGGCTACGAATGGTGTTGGCAGCTTCACGTAGGGGGGTTATGTCATCAAATACCACCACGAAGATTTTTTCGCCATCCAGCTCTGCTTCAGTGACTGAGAGTTTGGCAATCATCGCTAACTTAGCTTGTGGACTGAAAGTGAATTCTGTGGTTTTTCCATCGTGCAGATGATCGACTAAAAAGCTGATGCCACGGCGGTTAATTTGCGGTAAGTTCAGCACTTCACCGAGGTTAAGTGCCAGCAGTTCATCTTCGCGGTATTCTAAAATTTTACATGCGGCACGGTTAACCGTCAGGATTCCTCCTGCTTCATCTACCGAAATAACAGCACTTTTAACATGATTGAGTACAATAGAAATAATGCGGTCATGCGTGTGTAATAAATCACCCGCTTTGCGCAGTCCACCCTCGGGCGCATCATCGTTGATGAATCCAGTCATGTCCCCTCCTGTCGCTTATCTTTTCTCATGATCATAGTGCTTAATAATCACCACGTAAAAAATCATAAGAAGCAGTAACATACTATCACCGTCATGGTTTGCAAGCCAAGGCTGAAGTTTTTAGGAGGCTGCTCGAGAAGAGGAATCGGAGCGAAGGAATTCAGGTTACGTTAGAGCCACTTGCAAAAATCTGGGTGGATGAGTTGCAATCCCACTTCGCGTTCATTTTCGAGGAAGAACGAGATGCATGGTGGTTCCATGGATCGAGTTTTGACTCGGAAATGGGTCGAAGTGGGGAAGCAAGTCGCCGCTCATGATTTTTGCAAGTGGCTCGTTATACTGCTTAAAGTTACATCAGTGGCATTTGCCATTTTTTTGCCATGCTTCAATGCACTTTTTACCCTCTTCGTAACCCACATTAATAATTGCCTCGTAGGCATCAAAATCTTTAATGCTAAAGTCGTTGATCGGGGGTTGTATGAACATGTCGGTGAGTTCTTTGCTATCATCTAAATGAGATACGGTGTTAACTTCAATGGTACGCATCATGATATTCATGATTTGGGGGGCATGCTCGCCTGTGGAAAATGGATTGAATTTATCAATCAACGCCTTCCAGCCAGAGAAGCTGGGCGAGAAGTGGTAGTTCTGATTCATATCCATTTCTGGACTGGCATTGACGGCAATCAGTAAACCTTGTTCGGATATGCCATGCATGACATCGATGGGTAGGTTATTCATCACGCCGCCATCGACCAACACATCACCTTCGGCGCAGAAAGGGGAAAAAATAGCGGGAATGGCTACGCTGGCACGCACCGCCTCCCACAACAGCCCACGCTGGTGAATGACGGCCTTGGCACGTGTTAAATTGGTGGACATACAGAAGAAGGGGATCATCAAGTCTTCGATGCGTAAATCACCGTACATATCCTGTAATATTTTGGTGACTTTGGCTGTTTTAATCAATGATGTGGTGGGCAATGTGTAATCCATGAGGACACTGGGCGAGGAGTACTGTTTCGCCAACGCTAACACCTCTTCATAACTGCGCCCTGTGGCAAAAACGCCTGCGAGCAAGGCTCCCATGCTGGTACCGCCAATGAAGTCGATTTCGATGTCCGCCTCCATCAAGGCACGAACCACACCGATGTGCGACAAGCCTCGTGCGCCACCACCACTGAGCACCAAGCCTGCGCCATTAGAGGTTAAACGACGTGACAGCCGTTTGTAATCCAACCGTTCTTTGATGCGTAAGTGATGATGCGTTTTAACATGACGAACATTCAGCCACAGCTCTGTACCGATGGGGTGACCGTAAGGAAGCTCTCTATGCAACAGTACCAATTCTTGGCGTGCGCGTGGATTGAAGCGCACGATGTGCTGCTCAATCTCACTGAGTTCTGGCGACGAGGAAGAATCCGCTACGATCAGGATACGATCTGCCTGACGAATGCAGCGCTGGCTCCATTCAGTCATCGTCTCATCGACTTCGTAGAGAATATAGTCCTCTTCTACTTCGCGATCATTCAGCCACGAGATGATGGCAATATCAGCCGCATATTCCGCCGAAATTTGCGCCGCACCTTTTTTGCCAAAGGCACGGTCAAAGCCTTGGCTGTTTAGGTGTAGGGTTTTACCATATTCGGTCAGTCCGTTGTTGAGTAGGTCGGCAAAATGAATGTTACGTCCAAGCTCGCCAATATAAACAATGGTCAGGTTCATGCCATTTTTATCGTTGAACGCCAGCCTCTGTTTGTCGCCACGCTGATAGCGTTGAATAATACTGCGGGTGATGGAGAAGATGGTCTTGGGGTGTACTTCAGACAGTTCAAAAAAGTTTTTTGCTGTTAGTTTTACAATGTTGCTGTCACGGATGGCAAAGACGGTAGAGTTGCGTTTTTCTTCGGTGAAGACAGAAAACTCACCAATGGATTCTCCAGGACGTACTTCACCTAACAGATGCTCATTGCTTAAATCACCATCGGGGACAACACCAAGGCGGCCGTTGACCACAATGTACATGCAATCACCATAATCACTTTCGTTGAATAATATCTCCCCTGCGTCTAAACATACCCACTCCAAACGGTCGGAGAAGTCTTTAAATATATCCAGTTCCATGTGCCCGAATAGGCTGGTGATGATGGTCGCCAGTCGATCACCTTGCAAGCGTGGTTTAATATAATTCCCAAACTCTTTCAATAAAGCGGGGTGGTTGACGGTGAGTGTGTCAAAGTCAGGTTTGGCTAAGCGTAATAACTCAGCGTCTTCGAGCACGGTGATGGTGGCACTGCGTCGTAAATCCACGACCAACGCCATTTCACCCACCAACTCACCTTCGTTCAGCGTACTAACCACCAATTGCGTATGAGCAGATGTGGTGACACTGACTTCTAGCTTGCCTGAGTCGATGAGATACATACAGTCGGCAGGGTCGCCTTGGTGGAACATGACTGTTCCCTTGCTGAATCTTACGGGCTCCAATACGCGTGCTACGTCAATAAGAAAGCGATCAGTGAGTGGCAGGCTGATGTTGAATTTAAGCATCTTTTCGGGGATTCGCGTGAGCGTCATGGTGTGCAAATGATTACCGGTCATCGCAAGGTTACTCCCTTGCCGACGACGTGGGTGGAGTCTGCTAGAAGCGCGTCAGGGCTGGATGTGAAGATAAAATACATGCGTTCACCGATCAATCATGGTTCGTTACAGCGGTCGTTGCTGTGGCAGGCGCAATCATGGAGGTATTTACTGATGAAGTATAGGAGTTTTTATTACCATGCCTAATTCGCTTGCCCTTCACCGCAGACTGACGATGTGTTGGATCTGTACTGTGATAGCCATCACCACGATGCTATCGGCTTGCACCCCCCCTCCTCAAGAGACTCAAGAGACACGCTTTATGATGGGAACCATCGTGGTCTTTACCGTCATGAGCAACGATGAAGCAGCGGCACAACAAGCCATCAGCACGGCTGCTTCTGCCATGCAAGCAATAGAGCAGCAGATGACTATTTATGGTGAGCATCATAATGCAGTGAAGCGGTTTAATCGCAGCGCGCCAGGGCAAGCCGTCACGTTGCCCCCTGCATTGGATGGCTTATTGCGGCAGGCGATGATGGTTAGCCAAGCAAGCAACCATGCATTTTCGCCTGCATTGGGGGCATTGGATCTGCTGTGGGGGTTTTCTTCACCGCAGCCATTGCAGCAACCACCAGCTGACGCTGCTATTCAGGCGTTAATAGCGAAGCCGCTGACTGGCTGCTTGGTGCGCGGTGACGATCATCGCTGGTTGCGTAGCTATGCCGCTTGTATGTTGGATTTGGGCGGTATCGCCAAAGGTTATGCGCTGGATCAAGGGATGGCAGTGTTACAGCAGCATGGTATGGTGAATGCTATGATTAATGCTGGTGGCGATATTCGCCTGAGTGGTCTGCATGGTGAACGACCATGGCGCATCGGAATTCGTGATCCGCAACGACAGGGTAGTGTTGTCGGGGTGCTGGAGTTATCGGGCAACCAAAGCGTGGTAACTTCGGGCGATTACGAACGTTTTTTTATTTGGCATGGCACGCGTTACCATCATATTCTTGACCCTCACCGTGGTTACCCTGCCATGGTCGCGCACAGCAGCACGATTATTGCGCCCACTGCTACACTTGCCGATGCTTGGAGTACGGCGTTGTTTGTCGCTGGATCATCGCTATTACCTACT
>JAUZQP010000044.1 GCA_030950965.1 Mariprofundaceae bacterium | reverse complement strand
AGGCGCAGGGGAAACCATGGGGCTATCACCAGAGCTGGCGAGCAAGTTAGCCGCCCAAACAGCGATGGGGGCAGGGAAAATGCTCAAAGAGAGTGGTCGTTCCGCTGCCACCCTGCGTGAGCAAGTGAGTAGCCCTGGTGGTACAACATTGGCAGCATTGGATTGCATGTTTGAAAAAGGCATTGCCGATGCCGTGCGCTCTGGTGTACGTGCAGCAGAGCGCCGCTCGCGTGAATTAAGCTGATGTATATGGTCGGTTATTTCTTGCAAGCCGTAGCTGGCGTATTTGGCTTGCTGATTCAAATTGCGATTTTTGCCGTGGTGGCGCGGGCAATATTATCATGGGTGTCGCCAGATCCATACAATCCCATTGTGAAGCTTATTTATCAAATCACCGACCCTATGCTGCGTCCATTCTATCGCTGGGTTCCACCATTTTATGGTATCGATTGGACTCCGATTGTGCTGTTAATGGTATTGTACTTTGTTGATGCTTTTGTGGTGCAATCTCTAGCTCGTTTCTCGCATAATTTCTTGTAAGGGCTGAGGGAAAATAAAACATCCATTTCTACTCGTCTATGAATCCAGCTTCATCGTTGTAGAATGTGGTACATATCGAAGGATATGAACCTCATTCTACGCCTTGAACCTGAATCCATATCCGTCATATAAATTGGATGCTTAATATTTCCCGCAGCCTAAACTAATATTTAAAAATCGTCCTAATGATTGCGTCATCATATTTATTCACAACGGATAAGGTAGCAAGCAAAGGCGATAATGTTTTTGAATAACTCAGCTTAGCTCTATTGTTCTATGTTAACGGGAAGTATTGTCTTCCCATCCGTTTGGAGTTTCTATGCCGCATCTCGTATTGATTGATGGACCAAATTATGTCTTTCGGGCGTTTCATGCCGTACGTCATAATTTGAGTAATAGCCGAGGCGAACCAACCAATGCGGTGTTTGGTTACGTGCAAATGGTGCGTAGCGTGTTGGATCGCTTGATGCCCACCCACGTAGGGGTTATTTTTGACCCCAAAGGAGGCACCTTTCGCAATCGTCTTTACAACGAGTACAAGGCGCATCGTCCCCCCATGCCCGAAGATCTGGCAGCGCAATGGCCAACGATTTTTGAAGTCACCGATGGCTTTCGTCTGCCGCGTTTGTGCATTGAGGACTATGAAGCAGATGATGTGATTGCCACCTTAGCTACCCGTGCTGAGCAACAGGGCTGGGATGTCACCATCGTCTCCACTGACAAAGATTTAATGCAATTGGTGAGCGATAAGGTGTGGATGCTCGATACCATGCGCAACAAAGAATACGGCCCTGATGAAGTCAAAGAAAAATGGGGCGTAGGTCCCGAGGGTGTGCATGAACTGCTGGCTCTGGCTGGCGATGCGGCAGACAACATCCCAGGCATTCCAGGCATTGGCCCTAAAACTGCTGTACAATTACTCAAAGATTGGGGCAGTTTGGAAGGCATTTTGGAAAATGCCGTATCGATCAAACAAACCAAGCGGCGTGAATCGATTATTGCACATCGTGAAAATGCGCGTTTATCGTATCGCTTGGTAGCCTTGGAACGTGATGTAAAGCTACCGATGACACTGGATGATTTGGTACTAAAAGCACCCAATCGCCCTGTACTCCACACGCTGTTTCAACGGCTGGAGTTTCGCCGCATGATGGCTGAATTTTCTGATAGCAACGATGAACCCAACAATATCGCCAGCGAAGCCCCTGCCGAGACCGAAACAGTGGCCATCGAAACAACCGCCGCGACACGCATCGATCATTGCGTCACCGATGGCACGGCGTTAGATGCTTTATGCCAACGATTGCGTCAAGCCACGTTGATTGCTTTGGATACAGAAACCACCGCTTTAAATATCCATGATGCTGATTTGGTAGGCTTATCGTTTGCTGTGTCAGCGGGGGAAGCGTGGTATATTCCTGTTGCCCATGTTGCCAGTGAAGAGGGCGCGGAGATTCCGAAGCAACTGGATCAAGCAGTCGTATTGCATGCGCTTCGCCCCATTTTGGAAGGTGCTGGTTTCCCTAAGTGCGGCCATAATCTAAAATTTGATCGGCAGGTATTACGCCGCTGCGGGATTACCTTGGCTGGTGTGGTCGCTGACTCGATGTTGCAAGCGTATTGTCTGCAAGCAGGGAAGTATCCGCCCAGCCTTGACCGATTGGCAGCGGATTTTTTCGATCACCAGTGTATCAGTTTTGAAGATGTAGCAGGCAAAGGCCGCAAACAACGCCTGTTTAGCCAAGTGCCGTTGGATGTTGCCACACCTTATGCTTGCGAAGATGCCGATATTGCATGGCAACTAGCCGAGCGGTTGCGTCATGATTTGGGCGAACGCATGGTGCGCCATGATGATATTGAATTACCGCTGTCCAATGTGCTGGCGGATATGGAATGGCACGGTGTAAGCTTGGATGCTGATTATTTAAAACAATTATCAACCCGCTTTGGTGAACGCATTGCAAGCTTGGAAACGGCTATTCATGAAGCCGCTGGAGCAGTGTTTAATATTCAATCTCCCAAGCAATTGGGCGTGTTACTGTTTGAAACCTTGGGCTTGGACGGTGGCAAAAAAACAAAGACAGGACAATGGTCCACCACCCATGCTGTGCTGGAGAACTTAGCAGAACAGCATGAAGTACCGCGCTTGGTGGTTGAATCGCGCAGCTTAAGCAAGCTGAAATCTACCTATACCGATGCCTTGGTGGCATTGATTCATCCGCACACAAAGCGGGTTCATACCAGCTATAATCAAGGCGTTACTACCACAGGGCGTTTGTCTTCGTCTGATC
>JAUZQP010000043.1 GCA_030950965.1 Mariprofundaceae bacterium | reverse complement strand
TGGGGCTTCGTATAGGTTTAGCCAGTCCGTCCACTTCAGACCTGCGTCTGCTGCATCGGATTATTGACGGTAAACAGGGCAATGAAGTCATTTGGCAAACAGACAATGGCATGGATGTGTTGCAACGGGTTCGTCAGGATCCACCTGATTTATTGCTCATGGATTTATCCATGCCGCTGATGGATAGCGTGCAAACCACCCGTCAGGTGATGGCACAATTTCCTTGTGCTATTTTGATCGTTAGTCCTTCGTTAGGGCATCAAACACAGGCATTGGCGTTTGATGTGCTGCATGCTGGCGCGCTGGATGTGTTACGCCATCCTCTTAAGGGTGAAGACTGTGCCCGCGTGTTGTTGGAAAAAATAACAGCCTTGGACGCCTTCATTCACGCTACAAAAAAACGCGCACCAGCCACAGCCAGCCATGCGGGAGTGGCGAATCAAAACAGATCAGGCCTGCTTGCCATTGCGGCATCGACAGGCGGACCGGCTGCGTTGGTGGAGGTCTTGCGTGGCTTAGGGACGACGATTCCATGGCCTATTGTGGTGGTGCAGCATGTTGAACAACGTTTTTCCCGTGGGCTCGCCGAGTGGATGAATCAACAGTTGAACATCCCCGTGGTCACGGCACGTATTGCAGGACGTTTAGAGGCAGGAACGGTTTACTTGGCTTCGGGGCATAGTCACCTGGTGGTGAGTGTGCGACAAACCTTGGATTACAGAGCAAACGATGAAAAAATGCCGTTTTGCCCATCCGCTGACATCTTTTTTAACAGCCTTGTGGAAAATTGGCAGGGCGAAGCTATCGGCGTATTACTCACAGGCATGGGGCGTGATGGTGCGCAAGGACTCAAAGCGATGCGTGGACATGGCTGGCATACCATTGCGCAAGACGAAGAAAGCTGTAAAGTCTATGGCATGCCTAAGGCGGCGGCACGCATTCAGGCGGCCGTGAGTATTTTACCGTTAAAAAGTATCTCAGCTTCATTGCGTCACCGTATGAGTGGGAGAAAACATGCGACTACCCGATAACACAGCAGGGCAGCGTTTAGACTTTGTACTGTCTGAACTGACTGAACACTCACGGGCGCATATTCAAAAAATGCTCAAAGATGGCGATATTCAACTGGATCAACAAACAGTGAAGCCTTCGTACCGCGTATTCGGCGGCGAACACGTAACCATCCCTGAATTAATCATTCAGCCGACCGCATTGCAGCCAGAAGAGATCGCGTTGGACATCCTGTTTGAAGATGAATACCTGTTAATTGTCAACAAGCCTGTGGGGATGGTCGTTCATCCTTCGCACGGTCACGACAGTGGTACATTGGTACATGCGCTGTTGCACCATTGCCCCGATCTGCCTGGTATCAATGGCGTGGAACGCCCCGGTATTGTGCATCGCTTGGATAAAGACACATCAGGTTCATTGGTGGTCGCTAAAACCGAGGCTGCACACCATGGTTTATCCCAGTTATTCAGTACACATGATATTCAACGGGAGTATTTAGCTTGGTGTAAAGGCGCACCGCCATGGCATGAGCAACGTATCGAAAGCATGATTGGTCGTCATCCACAGCATCGACAAAAGATGGCTGTGTTGTCTGAGCATAGTAAGCGCGGGCGATGGGCGATTACCGACGCTCGCCGTGAGCAGGTCTTTGATAGTGGCTTTAGCCGTATGCGCTTGACCCTACATACAGGAAGAACCCATCAGATTCGCGTCCATCTGGCGCATGAGCATATTCCAGTGTTGGGCGATGCCGTGTATGCTCGCGCCTTTACCCCTGCTAAACATCAGCCAAAAATATTGTGTGATGTGTTGCTTGCCCTTAAACGACAAGCGTTGCACGCCGAAGTATTGGGCTTTATTCACCCCATTACTGGCGAACCTATACGATCCCAAGCGCCGCTCCCCGATGACTTGCAGCAGCTCAATAACGCCTTGCAGATGGTTCATGATGATATTAAATATGATGGTATTGTTTGAAAAATTCTGGCTTTACGGCATAATGCGCCGCGCACAGAAGCTTTAGGCTGATTGTGTGCATAGCGGGCATGAAATCATGTCATTTACGCTTATGCCGGGATGGCGGAACTGGTAGACGCAAGGGACTTAAAATCCCTCGGTAGTAATACTGTACGGGTTCGACTCCCGTTCCCGGTACCACTGCTCGTAAGAGTCAGGGCTGGCGTTACCATGCCAGCCCCTCGCAGGATGGTAGAATGAACAACTGGTTAACCCGTCTAATTGAGAGCCCTAAGGCGATTCTTTCAAGCAACGACACGCCTAAAGGGATTTGGATTAAATGCGGCGGCTGTTCTGAAACGCTGTATAATAAAGAGTTGATGCGAACCGCGATGGTTTGCTCGCGTTGTGGCTGCCACATGCGGATCAATGCTGATGAGCGCGCCAGTATTTTGTTTGATGCAGGATACGAAGAACGCGATCAACCACTTCACTCTATTGATACCCTCAACTTCAAAGACCTTAAACGCTATAAAGACCGCATCAAAGACGCGGACAAAAAAGCGGGAAAAGGCGACTCCGTGCACAACTATTTGGCACACATTCAAGGTACGCTCGTCTCATCCTCGATTTTTCAATATGGTTATATGGGCGGCAGCATGGGCTCTGTCGCAGGTGAAAAGATTGTACTCGGCATGGAGCGCGCCTTACGTCGCCAGTGCCCTTACATACTGGTTGCCTCCTCTGGTGGCGCACGCATGCAAGAAGGTCTGTTGTCGCTGATGCAAATGGCTAAAACATCAGCCACGGTGAACCGACTGCACGAAGCCCGCCTGCCTTTTGTATGTATTTTAACCGACCCGACGATGGGGGGCGTATCCGCCTCAGTTGCTTGGTTAGGAGATGTCATTATCGCTGAACCCGGTGCCTTGATTGGCTTCGCTGGCCCGCGTGTGATTCAAGAAACAGTGGGTGAAACCCTGCCTGAAGGCTTTCAACGTTCCGACTTTTTACTGGAGCATGGTTTAATTGATGCCGTGGTGGATCGTCGCGAGCAGGTTGATTATTTACACACCATACTAGGTCACTTAGCGCGTCGGAGCTTCTCTCAAGCCTCACAATCGTAATCATTCACACCCCCTCTGTTTTTTCGCCATCAAGGCGAAAGCGCGCAGTTTACGCTTGGGTAAGTAGGTGTGCATAAGTCTTTTAACATTTTATTGCGCCGAATATTTCGTGATATTCAAGGCATGAAAACGGCGGCTGCTCATAAGGCTATCGCGCCCATTCAGGGCTTGCTTATGTAACGTTTTTCATAACGAAGAATA
>JAUZQP010000042.1 GCA_030950965.1 Mariprofundaceae bacterium | reverse complement strand
AGTAAGACCATAAATATCACCGCAATAAACCACTTAGGTGTATTGTTTTGTGATTTAGGGATGTTTTCCACTAATTCCCAATCTTCCATGCCACGTTTATTCAAACGCTCTTCATCGGAATCATAGCCAAAATTATCGTCAGGGATTTTACCCCATTCTTTGTTCACGGTGCCTAATGACTTGGTGCTCTTATCTTCTTCTTTATTCATGACTCACTACCTTGCCGTCACTATAATGTTGTACGGGGAATGTTTTACTCCAGCCATCAGTCGCTTGTACGGTGACGGAAAAACGATGAATGCCTCGTGATAAACCCGATGCGATGGTTAAATTCACATCCTTGCGCCCCACGCTATCAAAAGCAATGTGATTGGTCGCTAGCGTATATTCCGTTGCGTCTAAACCTTGGACGCTGATGTTGAACTTCTCTCCATGGTAACGCTTATGCGCGATGTTGACGCGGTAGTCATCAATCTGTGCGCCTTGCATTGCTTCGCTGCGATATACCGTAAAGTCATGTGCTTGGTAGTTCATTATACCGCTGATTAAAAGTAGCCCACTGAGTAGGGTGGCAACCAGGGAGAGTTGCGTCCGCCCCATGATGGATGAAAGCATGGAGTCTTGTTGCTGGCGTGAGGCAGCACCCATAGCAAAGCGTAGCAAGCCACTGCCATCCATCTTTTTGCTTTTTTCATGCAGGTGATCGCAGGCAACAATACATTCGCCGCAATTCACGCAACTATCAAAGACCTCTGTCTTGCGAGGATCAATATCCAAAAAGCAAGAATCAACACAGTAATGGCAGTTGGCACAATCATCGCTACGCGTTCGGTCATACACGACTTTGAGTGTGTCTTTGGTTTTGAATGAATGCTGCCAAACGCGATAAACACACATATATTTACACAACAAATGGCGGATAATGGTGACATCCAAAAAGATAATGACAGCACAGACGAAGTAAATCCAATGCAGAGAATCAGCCAAACGAAAATCTTCTTGAAAGGTGATGAATGACCAAATAGCAGCAGGGGGGTAGAAGTAGAGTAGGGGGATTAATGCGTAAAATAGCGACGCAGCCGCCAGTGCGATAAAGAGCAGTGTGATATTTAACCAACCACCACGCTGTACTGCAATCTTGAGTTGCTCGCTACTAAACTCTAAATGCTCTGCTTTTCGTCCCAGTAGCTTTGCTGAAATATAGTTAGCCCATTCGGAAACGGTGTTTTGTGGGCACATCCAGCCGCAAAAGACTGAGCCAGCCACAGAATAAAAGACCACCAAAAGACTAACAGAAAATATCCAGAACCCCATGACAATCGCAATGTCAGAGAACCAAATTTGATAGTCGAGCATCACGACAGCACCCATCGCAGGGTCAATACGAAATAGACCGCTAAGCGGGATGATGATGAGTAGAAATAGAGTGAAATATTGGCTCATACGGCGAGAAATATGGAGCCGTTGTGAGGAGGGACGATGTTCCACTTGGATCGGAATGGACTCAATGGTTTGTTTCATCTTCGGCATGATAGCCCTGATGTGTCGAATTTCACCTATTTTGTGTTAGCCAGAATTATTCACCCATAGTGTCGCCCCTTTATCCGTTGCAAATAAAGGTTCTACGCAATCATCACGGCGATTTATGAATAACTCAGGTTAAATAAAAGCATTGTTGTTAATAGATCGCAGCATGGCCATAAAAATGATGAAACCTTAATCTGTATTTCATAGTTAAGTAAGGAGTGATCGCTATAATTCCCCCATCTGATGCCCATCCCTCCTCCCTCCCCTTCTTTTTGGGTGTCAGATGTGTACAAAAAGCAAAAAGCCCCTTCGTGGGGCTTTTTGTCTTTCTACTTTTCTATCATCCACCCAGATTTTTGTAAGTGGCTCTATGGTATGAACTCTATCAAAACACTTTCATCGCCATTGCGGTAACGAATCAGTGGCGTGATGATGGGGAGTTGGCTCACATGCCAGATCGTGGATTGTTCACCTTGATGCTGTTGCGTATCAAATACATAGCCTGCTATACTTAAGGGCTTTGCTGGCTCGGAGGGCTCTACTTGCTGGCGCAAGTCTAAGCTGAAGTCTTCGCTAATACCGCCAGCAAACGGTTGCTTTTTACTGTTTAATAGGGTGCGGCGGCAACTAATAACATCATTTTCAATGTGAGTGATTTCATAACGTTCGTAATGCGCAAGAGAGCCGTGGTGTTGCAAGAGCCATTGCATCCCTTCGCGGTAGTGCGTGGCAGAAAAGTGGCTGGCATCTTGGTCTTGCACAGCTTGTGACTCGGGCGTTGCTTTATTGGCAGCAGTAACTTTAGCCACCAAGGGCTGCTTTTGCTCTGTTGCTACTGGTGACGGTGCGACGACTACCGTTGCTGGCCGTTGCTCTTGTGCCATTAACTGCGAGGGATCAAGTAATGAACGATTACCTTGCTCGGTATTTGCTGCTAAACGCTGGGGCTCGGGTGGTGCTTGATCCATGCAGGGTTTGTTGGTGTAGTTGATCGTGCCTCGTCCCGTTTCACATTGATACAGGTCAGCATAGGCAGTCATCGTGCCAGATACCATCAGTGTGGTAAGCAATATAAAAAAATAACGGCTCGTCATTCGGAATCCCCCTCCTCATTTAAAACACATAAATGTACCACATAATTGACCCCGCATTCGATCATCTTTACGATGGTGCAGGGGCGAGTTAACCCTTTCACTGTGCGCAGCATCAGCGGTGCTCCAGAGGCAAGGTGATCTTGCGTAGACCATAGGTGTAACTGTTTGTCGTTCTCTATTTGCAGCCAGCCGTGGAACTTATTGCTGGCGGTGGTGGAAAGCAGCTCGCGCATGATCCTAACGAATACCACTTCGCCACCCAATACTTTAGCCAGACCAACACTTTTAATTTCGCTGCTACTTACCCTAAACCATGAGCTGCGTGCCAGCCCACTATCAATTAAGTGTGCTTGTGGCTGGCCACCTAATTCGGCTTCGGCAGGCGTGATTAATGAATAAGCGATCAAGATCCCTACTTCCATCTTTTGGGGCTCTTTGCCATCATCTTGTTGGGTCGAAAACAGCTGTTTCGCCCGATGCTCTATATGCATTTGTTCAATATAAAAACCGCCTTCGGATATATCGACGACTTGCCATATTTTATGTTTTTCGGGCATAAGCATGCAATCCCCCATATCAAGATTGCGTTGCTGGCTATACAATGACTTCAAACCTTGGTGAATATCGGTGTCCAGTGCGAGGCTGCGTTTTCCTTTAGGGCGTTGGCGAACAAACTTTCGTGGTCGTGTAAACATGATCTCACGCATCATTTCGCCCAAGGCTATGGCATCGTGAAAGGCATCCGCTACCATGACATAATCGCCATGTTGCCCTTGTTGTTGTGGTCCCATTTTAGCTTTGGCGTGGCGCATTTCTGCCAGTGATTTTTGTGCTAATGCGTCAAGGTCAAGCAAGATGACATCATGTGCGGCACACTCATCATAGCGCAAGGCTCTACGGGGTGTTTCATGAGGTTTTTGTGGGTTAGTCATCAGGGCTAACCCTTGGTATTGGATGCGATCCCCCTCGCTGAAATAACTCAGGTGAACGGGCAACCCTGATTCCATATGTTTGCGTAATTGTGTCATAGCACTTTTTTGGTGATGGGTGGTCATGGCATAGGTGTTGACCGTGCGTAATAACTCATGCACGACATACAGTTGGCTAAGCCGAGAAAACCAAGGATTGCTGGGCAGTTGATGTTGACGGAAGATGGTGACAACCGTATGCATATATGACAATGCGCGACGTACCGAAACAGCTGATATGGGGTGATACCGTGCCAGTGTGCGTTGTAAGTCACTGATGATTAAACGGTAGGCAATAGCGGTGAGTTCCACCAATGCTTCGGCAAAAATAGGTTCTTTGGCTGCTTTTTTTGCCACAGGAACAATGACTTTATCATAGCTTTCTAGCAAGTTTGGCACGGCAATGACTTGCAAGATATTGATGTAGGAGCCCAAAGTATCCATCACGCGCAAGCGATGGGAAAATGGCATATTAGCATTGCCATTCATCTCTTTAAGGTAGCCTTGCACCATCATGCGCAACTCTTTTTCTTTATCTGGTTCGGGATGGCTTTTGTAATCAAAAAGCGCGGCTTTGATGGCATCAAAGGGGTTGGATATGAGGTCTCCCACCTTCATCTGCCCAATGTCCCAAACGGATGTGAATTTATTAACGTCCATAATAGAGCCTAACGACTATGCCTCCTTGCCTGTTTTGCTACACATATAAAGAGCGTGATGTTGCTTTTATCACGTTATGACAGTGTAACATCATTGCGCCAAGCTTGCATGTCGCCAATACCTTTCAGGGTTAATTGTACGGTGCTAAAGGTTTGACCTTTACGGTCGGACAGCGCTTGGTAGGTGGGGTCATCCAACAAAATGCTACCGCCTGGTGCTTTTGACTCTAGCCGTGCCGCTAAATTAACATGGCGACCAAAAGCGGTGAATGCACGCCGTTTATGGGTTCCCACCACACCTGTAACCGCTTCCCCCGATGCAATGCCCATGCCAATTTTCATGGCTTCTAAGCCTTGGCTTTCGCGTTCTTGGTTGTGGCTTGCTACCCGGTTCATCATGATCAGCGCAGCATCATAGGCAGATTGCTCTGCACCATGCTTGTGCTCTCCTGTTACGCCGAAGACTGTCATCGCACCATCCCCCGTAACTTTATCGATAATACCTTGGTGATTCAGTACTTCATCCAAAATGATGTCGAGGTATGCATTGATGGTGGTCATCACCACTTGCGCATCATGCGCTTCGTTGAATACGGTGAAGTTCCGTACATCGATAAACATGGTGGTAATATATTGACGTATTCCTTCTGCTTTAAGGGTATAGCTGCCAGCATGTACCTTATCGACCACGGGTTGTCCTACATGACGCTCTAAAATCTGCTGGCTACGGCTATATTTCAAATGCAGGCTGTTGGTTGCCTGCTGCATTTTTTGCAAGCGGAGGGTAATGCTGGTGACATCACTGAACATAACCCAGCAGCCATCATGTTGAATGATATCAATATCAAAATAACGTTCGTTATCCCCTTCAATTTGACTGAGGCGAAAATCATCGGGCATGGGGAAGAGGCCCATCAACACAGGATTGAGATCGTCAGCAGGGTTGCCAATGGATGGCGTACCGTCGCAGTAAACCGACCAGTCACCACCCATTTCGGCGATATGTTCACCGCTGGCATCCAACCGTACCCATGCTGGTTTCATATCTTTGAGGTACATGTCGGTCAAATACCCCATGAGGTGTTTGGGAAGGTCTAAGGTAGGCATCAGCTTGGCACCATCAATTCAGCTAGCGTATGGAAGGCTGTTTCAACATGTTCGCCTGTTTTCGCGCTGCTCAGGTAAACGGGGCGAGATGCTGCTTGCAGTGCGTCTAGCGCACTGTCCGTGACAGCCCATTGGTCGGTTAAGTCATGTTTATTGATGAGTAATATCGACGGAATATCACCCACGGTATCTTGTAGGCGTTGCAGTAATATTTGTGTGGTTTCCAAGGTTTCTGGTCGTGTGCCATCGGCGACGAGAATCGCACCTGAAGTGCCACGTAAATAACTGGTCGCTACTTTACGGTTAGCCTCTTCGCCATAAATATCCCACAGCATCATATTGACATGTCGATCACCCACATCCACGCCCTTACGATCAACCTTGACACCCATGGTTGAAAGGTATTGATCCGAAAAACGGCTATGTACAAAGCGGGCTACTAAGCTGGTTTTTCCGACACCAAAGCCGCCTAGCATACAAACCTTTTTTTGAATCATCATGTTTTCCTTTTTACTGTTAACGTAGCAGGTTAAAAGCTACACCCCAACGGTCATCACGCACGATCTGTGTTTTTTCTGTGATGGATGATGGCTTTATGCCTTGCCCGATCAGTAGATTTTTTACGGTTAAGGCACGTTGCTGCGCGATGTCTGTCGCACGATTACCATACAGTGATGACATGCCCACAACCTGCAATCGTGAATTGTGAATCAGCTTGTGCGCTTTGGCAAATAGGTCGGCAACGCGATCGTTTTTTTGTTGTTCGGAAGTACGCCCTATTTTGCTTGTACCTGGTTGAAAGGCAATATGAATGCTTTGAAGTTCTATTTGAATGGCAGTCCAAGCTGTGACAGGGTCAATCAATTGGCGGTCATCATAGACGCTTACGCCACGTATGCTGGGGGCAAGCTTGCGTGCGCGATTCGTCCAGCGTGTTGACGCTTTGCCGCCTGCGTATAAACGACCGCCACGGTAATCTAGCCTCACAGTTGATGGCGGCGAAAGTTTCTTTTTGGCTGCGCGTAGCACACGGTCGCGATCAAAGGGGTCAATCACACCGTTGTCATCATAACGTTGGATGTAAGCGACGCGCTTTGCTTGCTTACGGGCTTTTTTGATCCAACTTTTGCTAGCTTCCCCCCGCGCACGGAGTATGAGGGTGTCAGAAACTGATAGTGCTACGCTTTTAGGCGGCTTGAGTTGTGCATAGGCTCGTTGTTTTACATAATCGGGTGAATCAAGCAGTTGCAGCTTGCGATGATTGTATGCTGCAAGGTAGGGGATGCCAGTCGCTTTTTCCCGCGCTGATTTAGCCCATGCACGGAGCGCTTGACCACGCGCAAACAGCACCCGATGCTTGTCCACGGTGAGATGCACCGATGATGGCGGTTGCAACAACAGTTGAGC
>JAUZQP010000041.1 GCA_030950965.1 Mariprofundaceae bacterium | reverse complement strand
GCTAACTCGCCTTCGTCACGGCTCATGCGTAATTGCTCCAACTCACGCACAATGTCCATAAACTGCACGCGCAGCAAATCAGTCAGTGCATTCGCTTTTTCATCACTCATATCAGCGGTGGTTAAATTGATTTTTTGATTCAGCTCAAACACCGCAGCATCCAGCAGCTCATCGCGTTCGCGTTGCTCCTTCTCCAGCCGTAGCTGGTCAGTCATGAGCTTGTTTTACGCTTTAAACGGTAAATACTGGTTCCTGCTAACAGATCATGCAATGCCTGACGCTGCGGCGTAACCATCATGCACGCCAAGCTGATAGCTGGGATAATCGCACTGAGAAAAAACAGCGGATTATTTACATCTCGCACTGACATAAACATCAGGGTAGCAGCCAATGCCAACCACGTGAGAGCAAGACCAAAGCACCGTACCACAGCCATCGACAAGGGCGGATGATCGCCATTATCAATCATCGCCACCTGCAAATGCCACGGTCGCATCCCTGTGGTTACACCACCTTTGACCCAGAATCCGCTAAAATACGCAAACACCAACACTGTGACTAAGAATTGTTTCATCCATTCAGGTACAGGGCCGAACTGTTGTTCTGCCAACGAAACAGGAATAAAAGCAATAAAAGCCAATGACATGACAATACCCAAATCATAGATACCTGCCAACATCCGAATCAAGACGCTGGCGCGCTCTGCTTTTTCTCTTGCTGTTTTTTGAGCCATGAAATTCCCCAACTGATTATAAATAACACACACATCATCAATACGACTGTTGCACCCGATGGCCAGTCCTCTTGGTAAGCGACATACAAGCCTATGTACGTACCCAATAAACCGACCACCATACTCATCAACCAAAGTCCCACGAGCGAGCGCCCCCAAAACCATGCCGTTGCAGCAGGCAAAACCAACATGCCCGTAGTCAGCACAATCCCCGCCAACTTAACGCACATCATCACCGTCATGCCCACCGTGGCGTACAATAATATACGCAATGGCGCAACTGCCAAACCAGAGGCGAATGCCGTCACCGGATCAAAGGCAATACTCCACCAACGACGCGCAAAGACCAGTAACAGTATCATAATCACCGCTGCAATCAGCAATAACCAACGGTATTCATCAGGGCTGATGGTTAAAATATCGCCAAATAACAAACCAAAAAGATTTACTTCACTCTGACTAACCCGCGATAGCAACACAATGCCTAATGCCATACTGCCTGCAAAAAGCAGTCCTGTACCAGTATCTTCGCTCAAGCCTTCAGACTTGGGAATCCATGCTAATAATACAGCCAACACACAGGCAATCACCGTCGCCGTCGGCAATAACGGCAGGGATAACGTGACAGCCAAACCCAAGCCTGCCAAAGAGGCATGAGATACACCAACGGTTAGAAAGGATAAGCGATGGGCAATAATCATCACCGACATAGAGGCGGTGACCAAGGAGATCAACGTAGCAGGTAATAAAGCATCCTGAATAACAGGACTGGAAAAAAAGCTTCCTAACATCAAGCTGCATCCTCATGACTACAGCCAATACAGCCAGCATCATGCGCAATCACATGCATTTGTTTGCCGTACATGCTATACCACACATCTTGCGGAATTTGTTCACCTTTCATGGCGTGGAAGTGAATACGCTGATTCAAACAAGCAACCGAATCAACATGACTGCTAATGGCTGCAATATCATGCTCCACCATGATGATGCTCATGCGATGATCATCACACAAACGGCGCAAGAGTACATACAATTGCTGTTGATGACGTGCATCTAAGGCGGCGGCAGGTTCGTCCAGCAGCAATAACTCAGGCTGATGCACCAAGGCGCGTGCCAGTCGCACCCGTTGCACTTGACCACCTGAAAGCTGGCGGAAATCACGGCGGCGCAAGTCCAGCATCCCCACCTGCTCCAAGGCTTCGGCAATCGCTGATTCACAACCAACCTGCTGCCACAAGGGTAAACGCCAACGCCGCAAGCCCATCGCGACTACATTTTCCACCCGCATAGGTAGATGTTCTTGATGTCCGCGCAATTGGTGCAAATAGCCAACACGATTCAGCAAACGACCGCGACTGCGTGCTGATAGTGTTTGACCAAAAAGACGCATTTCACCACTGCTTGCCACATTCGCACCAATCATCAGCGATAACAAGCTACTTTTACCCGCACCATTAGGGCCAACGATACCCATAAAGTGACCGTGTTCGATAGCCAATGACACATCCTCAAGCACCGGTTTCCCTGCTAAATTAAGGTTCACATGGCGCGCTTCTAGCACCGTTTCAGGCATGATTAGTCCGCCTTGCTTGCTTGTAATGCTGCTTGCAGCCAAGCAATATTTTGCTGCATCAACTCGGGCCATGTTTGTTCACATACGCCAACGGGCTCTAAATAAACCAAGGAGCTAGTCGGATGATGACGTTGCAGCCATTTTAAACCCGCATCATCATGGCGACGATCCGCAATCAAGAGGGCTTGCGGATGTTGCTTGATTTGCTGCAAGGCTTTGTCCAGATCTTGAGCGTGATAGCCATGACTATGACCTATATTATTAGATTCCAGCACCGCTAAAATAGGCACATGGTAGTACTCGAACAGAGGCTTCCATGAAGGGTGTTGCATAATCACACCACGTTGACGCAGCACATCCATCACAGCTTGCCAGCTTTGGCTTACAGCGGCAATATCAGTCATTAACGTTGCTTCATCCGTGATGCTAATGTGCTGTGGCAACAGACGTTGCAAGGTGCTCATGACATGAGGGATTTGGGCGTACACATCCACGGGTAGCAACCAAGCATGGTCGTGTGCGCCATGCTGTGCTGATGACCATAAATCGAGCACTGGTAGCTTGGCAACTGATATGTGACCGAACCACGCCACATCGTCGCGACTGCTACGTAGCAAGAGCTGAGCTTGTTGTATGCGTTCGATTTGGCGAGGGCCAGGATGGAAGTGGTGAGGGTCAGCGCCAGCAGGCAAAAGACACTGCACGGTTGCATCTGGTGCAATCCAATGCACAATTCCTGCCAATGCAGGTAGCGTAGCCTCAATAACAGGCTGGTGTGGATCATCTTGTGCATTTGCATTTGTGACCGGCATCACACACAGTACGCATAAAGTCGCAACAATCGCACGGTTGAACATCCGATCTAGCAATCGTTGCGTAGTTGGTAGGTTCAAAGTAAAAGTCATGGCGGCAAGGCTAAAGTGACTGCGCCGTGGAAGCAATGCAATCGCTACCCCATGGCGCACCCTAGGAGGCTGTCCTAGAATAGAGACCGTAGCGAGGGATTCCCCTTTTGAGTCATGCTTTTCTGCTGTTTGAGGCGAATAGCAGGGTCTATTTAACGAAAATAGACGAGAATCATGGCCGAAAAATGGGGGGTCCGCAGTAGGTTCTTCTATTGTCAGACAGCCTACTAGTGTTT
>JAUZQP010000040.1 GCA_030950965.1 Mariprofundaceae bacterium | reverse complement strand
AGGTCAAATAGCTCCACAGGAAATTCACGCAGCCCACAGGACATCCTGATCTGACTGGCTCTGCCACACTCACCAGATTGAAGCTCAGCTAAAGTTATCAAAAATCACCACCTTTTATTTTTATCTGAAAATGTTAACGGGGCTGTATTACAACGAATCAAGGCATGGATGCAAGCTGACTTCATGTAAGGAAACTCGCAACAAATAATCTGCCAAACTGGCTTGTATTTTTGCCCAGCATCGGCGTTGCAAAAAAAGCTTACATAGCGAGCTATGCTTTGCTTTTTGCGCCTTGATGCCGAACAAAAAAACTGCGCGATTTTGGTAGATTATTTATTGCGAGTTACCTAATCATTCACACCCCCTCTATTTTTTACCCTCAAGGTGTCCAGCGACAATTATAATTGTCGCTGCATAGCCGCATGACGACAGAGAAGTTCGCATCCATCAAGTATCAAGAAACCAGTGCCCATTGAAGGTAGATTCAATAACGAAGGTTTCCCTTTTAAGACGAGAATGACGTGTTGTTTTATCCCGCCTTAAAAGGGAAGGTGAATTGCTGATTGGCACAGCTTACCTCCGTCCGCTACTGGACACTCGAGTACCTATCGATACATTACCACGAGGTGCATCGGAACGATGCAGGCCTCACCATCGTGATGAAAAATCCTGAACTTCTGGATGTTAGATCTAATGGATAAACAGCAAAAAAAACTTACGCTTATCTTACTTTCTCCGTTAACATTTTATACCTTTATTGGTGTTAGTTTGCTCTTTTTCATTTTCAAACTTGAGCAAGTTGTTGAAGAACTATTTGGTTCTGAGGAGGAGGGCAGCTTCATCGCCAGAGAGTGGCATAATGAAAGTATTTGGCTGACGCTTTCGTTTCCGGTGATATGGCCTATTCTTTTGGTAAGAATAACATTGATTTTTATCTTTTACCTTATTTGGCTCCCGCTTCAATTTATTTTCCGTATATTCACTAGATTCATTCTGTTTCTTTGCACGTCAATCGCACTTTTAGAAAAGTTAATCTTTAAAATTCTTGATGGTTTTTATTGGTTGATGGATGGGATGTCAAAAATAGCGTCGCTCTTGATCGTAACACCGATGAAATTTTTATTTCGATGGATCTCTCAAGCTACGTGTTGGTTTTTTGATGTTATGATGGTTGTTGGAGAATGGGTCATTCGCCTAATGAAACGATTCTTTCATTGGATGATGATCCCGCTCAACATTCTCCTTCGCTGGCTTGCGAAACTGTTAGAAATCACCATTGAACTGCTTGAGTCTTTGGCTGAGTGGATAGGTCGCTTACTAGAAGCCCTTTGGCGTGGCTGTACCCGTTTTATGGTTGTTTTAGGGGGCTGGGTTTCTCGGTTATTCTTTTGGATGATGATTCCTATCAACATTCTCTTTCGTTGGCTTGCGAAACTAGCAGAAAGCGCCTTTGAACTGCTTGAGGTTATGGCTGAGTGGATAGATGGCTTACGACAAATCCTTTGGCGTGGCTGTACCCGTCTCATGGTGGTTTTAGGCCGCTGGGTCTCTCAATGCTTTTTTTGGATTATAGGAATCACCGTTGTGATTGCAGAATGGTGCATCTCTCTTGTTGCAAAGGTTTTTCAATGGATCGTCCCGTTTATACAAACACCTTGGCATTGGATTGCCATTTCCATAAAAGTCCTTGCACGCTGGCTTGTTCAACTATGGCAGTGGATGGTGGAGATACTAACATTCATATGGCAATGGGATGTTCGCCTCGTTGTAAGGCTTTGGTATTGGGTTGTTATCTTCTTTAAATTTTTAGCGCGCGGGGCTGTTCGAGCATGGCACTGGATCGTTAAGGCTGTAAGATTTATTGGGCGATGGTTTGTTGTTCCACTTAAACGATTGATCCGTTGGGTTGCCGAGTTAGCGAAGGTTGTTTGGCGAAACCTGCTCAAAGCGATTAAAAAAATTAATCGCCGGACTGGCTACGCCTGGCGTTTGATATCTCGTACTATAGCAAACCTTCAAAAACAGATGGTGATCATGATACGCGAAAATATACAGATAATTAAAGATTTATTGTCCGAGACTAAATGATGTATGAAAGAGTCTTGGGTTCATCCAATTTTAGGATACTTGGGATAGATTTACGCCCATCAATTTGATGGAATACAAATGTCTACATCAATAAGGTCAGGCTTTTTCCTTGTTATCTTTAGTTCGGAAAACAGGGGCAGTATTTCACCTTATTGTTTTTCAAGGCTTGGATTTGAAAAATAATAACAAGACAAAATCCTGCCCCCGTTTCTGCTAAAAACCAACTGGGCGAAAGATACAAGGCTTTCCTCTTATGCTGTTTCCTTGTCATGGCTTATTAATAACACAATAGGAAAGCCTGACGCGATTCTTTCCCTTTGTTACCGCGCTCCTGCGTGGTAATGCATATACGACTGCGGAATGAGAGGGTGCTATGGGTGCTATGGGTGCTATGGGTGCTCACGCAAAGCATGGGAACCAGAGGAATATGAGTAATGACAATTGCTACGGTATTGGATAACACTATTGACACGCTGCTTTCTTCGTGAATAATTCACAAATGTATCACATAATAAAAGGAAATAACCCCCTTTTATTTAGATATTTTGAATTGTACGTGAAAACATAGAGGTATATTGTGTTAATTAGATTTGCAGTTAATGGTATTTATTCATTTGGTCAAATGGAGGAATTTAATATGCTTCCTTCTAAAAGCTCAAAAAGAATGACTTCACATAAATACAATATTTGTGGCTTGTCAATATTGAAAATGGCAGCAATATATGGAGCTAACGGAGCAGGTAAGTCTAACTTGGTGAAATCTCTATTGGTGTTAAAAGAAATCCTTTTAAAAGGCAAATTACCTGCGAACAATAATTTAGGCTATCGGCTTGGCTTAAATAGAAATGAAGTGATTCAACAATTGGCTATTGAGTTTATTGAAGATGATATACCCTACATATATTCGCTAGAGTTTAAGGATGGTGTAATTCTAAGTGAGGATTTGTACAGGTCAGGTTTAGGGAAGATAGATAAGTTTATTTTTGAAAGAAAAGAGATCAACGGTGAAACACAGCTTACATTTTCCGAAGAACTTGAAAAAGATGCTAAGATTGAAGCACTTAAAGGCGTTCTCGAAGAATCACTTTTGGAACAAAATAAATCAGCACTCAGTTTTATGGCAGGGTTAAAGAAAGTTCCTTTAGATGATTTGACTAAAGTTATTGCATGGTTTAATCGTCTTATTTTAATAAGCCCATCATCTAAGCCGAAATCCCTAGCGCATAACGTTGATGTTGATGCAGGCTTCAAATCATATGCTGAAGGTATTATGTGTTCATTTCACGTGGGAATAATTCAACTAAGAACCGAAAAGAAATTAATTCACGATTATTTTGGTTCAGAATTACCAAAAAATATTTCTGAAGCGACTAAGCGGAAAGATGTAAAAATGATTAACATAACAAACTCAAGTGGTGTTGAACTTGATATGGTTAAAGAAGGTGATGATTTCATGGTAAAAGAGTTACTTCTGAGTCATGAAAACGTGAAAAATGAGCCTGTTGACTTTTCTTTGAATGAAGAGTCTGATGGTACAAGAAGAATGTTAGAACTTATTCCAGCATTTAAAGATGCAGTCGATCATAAAGCGGTTGTTGTTGTGGATGAGATTGAAAGAAGCATGCACCCACTACTCATTAAAGAACTCATAAAAAAGTTTTCTGAAGATGACGATACATCTGGACAATTAATCTTCACGACACATGAATCACAGCTTTTGGATCAAAAAATATTTAGAGCCGATGAGATATGGTTTGCCGAGAAGAATCAGGGCAGCACAAAACTGTATTCATTGAGTAAATTCAAGGAGCATAGTTCGATAGATATAAGAAAAGGTTATCTAAATGGTAGATATGGATCTATTCCCTTTTTAGGAAATCTTAAGGATCTGAATTGGCATTAACATGATTCTAACTAATAGATTATTTGAGAGGGAAGCGCCTAGTGTAGAGGCAAAGCTTATTATTATATTTTGCGAGGGGAAAAAACGAGAACCCCATTATTTTAACTTCTTTTCAGAGATGAGCTCTCAAATTAGATTCGAGATAGTCCCCGCTGAACAGCATGGGAATAACTCACCGACTGGCTTGTATAAAACGGCGACCACCAAATTAATAAAATCAGATAAAAATCCATCGCCAGAATATGAGTTGGAGGATGGGGATGAAGTTTGGTTTGCGATAGATACTGATACATGGAATAACAAAATTGATGAGTTACGTAGTAATTGTAAGGGGCATGACAATTGGAATGTTGCACAGAGTAACCCCTGTTTTGAAGTTTGGTTATATTGGCACTTGTCAGGTACTCCGCCCTCATTTGAAGGTATGGACGAATCAAAGTGTTGGAAATCTCATCTGAATAAAATGGATAGAGGTGGGTTTGACAGCAGGAAGCACCCAATTTTAATAGAGGATGCAATTCAGAATAGTACTAATTTTCACAGGAAAATAGAAAATGGTATAGCAATTGGATGCACTGAAATTTATATGTTGGCTAATAGCTTTTATCCATTAGTAGCTGAGAAAATTAAGGCTGTTAGAAATAGTCTATTCAGCGACAATTAACTTGCTCGCCTGTTGATACATCATGTTCGATCAAAATGAGGACAATTTGAAGTGTCATAGTCTAGTCTCTCCTTTTGTAATTACTCTAACCTATCTTCGTCAAAATTTTACGGTTTATCATGATTTCCTCGTTCCTGCGTGGTAATGCATACGCGACTGCGGAATGATAGACTGGTATGGATTCCCACGCAAAGCATGGAAACCAGAGAGGCACCAACCATCAGAACGTATATTCTGATTCCATATACACGCGGTCGTTGTTGTTGAACTGACCGAGCAGGCCACGGTGACCTCCCAGCAGATCAACGCCGCCTGTTGTGATGATATGATCGCTCCACTCATAGGATACTTTCGGACGTGCTAGCCAGCCTCCCGCTGACCAGTCCGCTAGAAAAAGCACTTCGGGCTTGAGTTTTTCGTGCATGAAGTCGGTGGCGAGACGCAGCGTCCAAAAGCCTGAATCTTTTGTTTCCAACAGTGCGGTGTTCCAGCCATTGATATGGCGAATAAAAAACTGTGGGCTGATGGTCCAGTTGTATTTACTCCACTCCACGGCAAGCGCGGCGTTGAGCGTGCTTTTGCGCTGCACTGTGTCGGCAAAGGTTGTCCCCAGGGCATTGATGCCTTCACGCAGGTTGGCTGCCATTTCGCCGCGCACCACCCATGCACCAAACGCATTGGAGAATGAGCCGCCAACGGTATGCATACGAAAGTGTTTGAGTTGCAGTTGCATCACACCAGGTAGGAATTGACGCAGGGCATTGGGCGTGGACTTCCAACCATAGAAATAATTAGCCGACAGATCCCAGCCGCTGACGTTGCCACGCCATGCAATACCCGCCTCACTGTTTTTGGCCGACCAATTCGGTTGCTCTGTGGTGCGTTGTTGCACGGTGATGCCTGTGGGGACGGGTGCTGTGGCAAACGCCCAACGTGAACCTGTGGGCGCAGCGTGGGCGACTTTGGCATCAGGAATGAGTAGCAATTCGACCTCTTGCTCGATGTCACTATCGGGGTACCAGTTCAGCCGTGCCGCAGCTAAACCCATGCGCGAATCAAGGAAGTCATCCAAGATGAATTCGCGCATATCCAGTGGATTGACTACATCAAGCATACGCAGACCATCCGTCTTGCCCCACACCACTTGCTGCTGCCCTAAACGAAAATCAAAGCTATCACCTTCATAGAGAAGGTATGCCTCTTTTAGCTGTGTGGCAGTGCGGTAGTGCTGCTTGATGCCAGCGGTGAGATCCGTGTTATTGGTGGCGTTGACATCCATGGCTGCATCGTACCAAAGCAGTCCTCGCCCCCTAAATTGCCAGCCATGCCCCCACACCGCTTCAGGCTTCAGCTCCAAGCGATGTTGAATTTTATCCCAGCGCGTTGCCCCGCTGATAAAATAGGCCGATTCATTTTTGACACCACCGTGCATCGACCACGTTGCAGCATGAGCATGGCTGATCGATACAAGGGGGGCAACAATGAAGAAAATGAATAAGCGACGCATGTAAGCGGAATGATTCATGGTATCCTGCCTAAATTACCGGATAAATACGACATGTAAAAATATAACTTCCCTTAATTATCAGTTGGTTATATTTTTTCAAAATAAACTTACCCTAGGTTTTAGGCAGGATACGATTCATGGCTGTTCTTTAGATGCCAACAACACAGGGAATAGGTAACACGATGCCAGATAACAGATCGCCATTGAGGCCGAAATCAACAGCCCCAGCTTCATTTGTGGGTACAGATGCGCCGTCACTAAGACCAAAAATCCACC
>JAUZQP010000004.1 GCA_030950965.1 Mariprofundaceae bacterium | reverse complement strand
ATTGCACAAATCGGGAAGTCAAAAGTTCTCTTCGCTGACCAATAGGAAGAACCGCTAACCCGTAATGTATTTCAGCAATAGATATGCTGGAAAGCCACAACCCATCCACGGTATGCTGATCCAGCCAATGCAGAACACGTTCAACAGGCTGGGGGCGCATCACTTCAGAGATGATGTTCGTATCCAGAAGAATCATGTTAAAATTCCACCGGCAAATGCGATTGATGGCTTGGCAATTCTAACTCCACCCCCGCCTCCGCACCAAACAGCCTGACAGCCAGTTGCCTGATTGGAATCACATCAGGATCCGACACACGACCCGACGCTGTCTGTGTGGCATATTTATTCAGCAGAAATTCGTAAAAATCACTCAGCTCGACTTGTGCCTGTAGGGGAAGTCTGTTGATCTCTATGGTTGTCATACGTCACTTCTATTTCAATCCAAATCCCGTTAACCCAATGCATGGAGAGTGCGGACATGACCGCGCTACCGCTATAGGGAGGCACGACTCGCCGCTTCTGACGTTGCCATCCGCTGTTTCGGATGATGCAATGCGCCGACTGCGCCCTGCCGCAGACGGGAGAAAGCGGTGTCGTGCCACCGCACGCCATACGCCGCAACACCCCGCCTGCGCCTGCGGCATCAACCACAGCATCGCGCCAAGCAGCAGTGGTAAGCTCTTCCATCCTCTTTTCATATTCACTCCTTTATATTTTTTATCGGCAATGAGGCTATATATTTGCCATTTTGCAGCAAAAATCAAATTTTGGATGGCATTTGTAGGGTGGGCAGCCCTTGCCCACGCGTTGCGCCTTTGGACTCATCACATCAACCCGCCAAACTCCCATTGATTAAAAAAGAGGTGGTTAAATATTGAACCGCTACGCGTGGGCAGGGGCTGCCCACCCTACGAATTACGACCATCCGCTATTCCCAATGACGCTGCGGCAAAAGACAGAAACATGATCACAATTCATTATCAGGCAACGTGCGGCACTCAAGCCGATGGCATCAAGTTCCAGTAGTTCGATCTGTTCTTTTTTCTTACCGCTACAGAGGATGATGCCAAGCGGCGGCTTTGAAGTCGCCCAATTTAAGGTCAATGGCTACCAGACGTTTGAGACGGCGATTGTAGAAATCATCATGGTCGATCTGGATGCGTTTCTGCCGCGCAACAAAAGTGAAACCTGCGCCCATCTCCAACAAGAAGTGCTCCAGTTCCCGCAAGATGGCGTCTGACCCTATTTTTGACCCATGTCTAAACCTTTTGGCTCACCTTAGGCAACACGCAATAAATAATCTACCAAACTCGCTTGTCTTTTTGCCCAGCATCGGCGTTGCAAAAAAGCTTACATAGCCAAGCTATGCTTCACTTTTTGCGCCTTGATGCTGAACAAAAATCCTGCGCGATTTTGGTAGATTATTTATTGCGAGTTACCTTATCGTCAGTTTTGACCGAAAAGTTACTTTCAGCGCGTGAAACCAATACTCCAGCTTTGGCTGGTGGATAAACTTAAGGGCTGAGGAATGAAGTAAAACATTCATTTCTACTCGTCGATGAATCCAGCTTCATCGTTGCAGTATGTGGCACATATCGAAGGATTAGAACCATATTCTGCGCCTTGAACTTGAATTCCTATCCGTCGTATAAATTTGATGCTTAAAATTTTCCGCAGGAATAATTCAGGTTAACATTTGTTTAGGCTGGCTGTTATTGCCTTTTATCTGCATAGTTGCCCTGTTTTTTCCGAGCACATCGGAGCTGTCGCAGGAGAGGGAATAGTTCATGCATCAAGAAATAAGCACGTTAAAATACTACCATGATCATGACTACGCCGTCACGCAACCACGCAAAGTGTCGCTGTTATAATGCGCTGGACTGTATCGAATCAACTGACGATGGGGCGCATGGTGATGATTCCCTTGTTGCTGTTCGCTTTTTACGCCCTGCCTGCACCATCGTCCTATTATGTGTCTGCATTGATCTTTGCTGTGGCTGCTTTTACCGATTGGTTGGATGGCTACATTGCACGAAAGCGCGGTGAAGTGACGGCTTTTGGCCGCTTCCTTGACCCTGTCGCTGACAAATTACTGGTAGCTTCTTCGTTGGTATTACTGGTGGAGGCAGGCTTGGTCGCAGGCGTGTTGGCGATTATCATCATTGGGCGAGAAATCTTGATCGGTGCACTGCGAGAGTGGTTGGCTGAACAAGATGAGGTCGTACATGTATCGCAATGGGGAAAATGGAAAACGGCCGTGCAAATGGTGGCGATTGAGGCTTTGTTGCTGCATGAATCGCTGTACGGCATTCCTATGCATACCCTTGGTACTTGGTTGTTGTGGGTCGCTGCCGCATTAACGTTGTGGTCAGGTTATAAATACCTACGCGCGGCATGGCCGAAGTTGCTTTAACACCGTGCATAAAGCTGTTTTTTTAGCCAACGAAGAGGCTACCACCGCCCAAGCCAAACTGCTGGCGAAGCAGCTTCAGCCGGGGAGTTGTATCACCCTATCAGGCGATTTAGGCGCAGGAAAAAGCTTTTTTGCGCGCGCTTTAATGCGTGCTCTGGGGGTGCGCGACCATGCCATGCCCAGCCCTAGTTTTTCGCTGATTGAAGAATACGATGCCGCCCGTGGCTTGCGTGTGGCGCACATGGATTGGTACCGCCTGCACGATGCCGAAGAGGTCACCATGCTGGGCGTTCATGACTATTTTCAAGCTCCGTGGATTACGCTCATTGAATGGCCTGAACGTGCGGTCAATGTTTTGCCGCCTGATTGTAAACGTGTCACCCTACAGCCTGATGGCGATGATCTGTATGCACGCTGGTTCACTATTGAAGAATAATAGCTACCATGCGCCTATGAACGCACCTTTTTCCCGCTTATTGATGGCTGTTATCGCTATATCCTGCTTGCCGACCATGAGTCATGCCGCACAGTGGGACGTGTCGCTATCGCCTGCGCTGTGGCAATATCGAGAAAGTGCTGGTGCAACAGCAGGTTTTACTGGTAGCACACCGCTGACCTCCTCTGCCTCAGGTAAGGGGGTCTTGGTTGATATGCATATAGCGCAAGATCTGGGGGCTTGGACGCTGAGTTGGGGAGGCGAATGGCTCACCAGCCTTGGCACGCAACAAGAGCGGTGGCAGCAACCCACGCAACAGCAAACCAATAACTTAAGCATTCAGCATGGGGAAATTCATGCAGCTGCGCATTGGCATTGGAATGCGGTTTCGCCCCTGTTTTCCGTTGGTGCATGGGGCGCATGGCAATACGATATTCAGCGACGCAGTGACTTTATCAGCAATGGTAGCGCAGCCGTAATCGCCCCCATACGCGAGCTGATTCGCGTCTCATGGGCTGGTCTTTCGCTTATGGGCGAGTCAGAGAACCACTATTTTCACGTACGTTTGGACGCAGGCATGCCGCTGGCTGTAAAGACCACCAATGATGTACTTCCTGGCGTGGTGTTTAACACGCGCCAAGGTGTACGTTGGCAAGTCAACGCGAATTATCGTTTGTTGGGTGACGAACATGGTGTAAGCACGCGTGTGGTTACCAGCTACCGCTTTCGTCAATTGGGTCATGAAGTACAGCCTCAGGCATTGTGGCCGAAAAACAGATGGCAAGTATTCTCGCTGGGGGTGCAGCAAACGTGGTAAATCAAGCCGCTATCATTCGTGTCTTCGAGGTACTTTTGGTGTTATGGGCAGCATGGTTAATCGCTGGCATTATCATGCAACCAGATGGTGTAACCGTGTTAACATCTTCTCAAAGCACGCCTTCTAGCAATGAATCCAAGGATGCCTTGGATCAGGTGTTGATCCGAGAGACTCCCCTGTTTGGTGTCATCGCAGCGGTCAAAGCGACAGCTCCCGTCGTGCAAGCAACACCTGTCGCCGTCGTGACCATACCGCCCGTCAAAGTAAAGCTATGGGGAACCGTACTCGCTGGTGAAGCATCGGTAGCGATTCTTGCCGTTGCCAGCGATCCTAAGCAAAAAGTATTTCGCTTGCATGCGACGATTGCAGATGGGGTGACATTGGAGCAGATATGGGGCGATGCTGTCGAGGTGAACGACCACAGCCGTAAGCGGCGCATTGAGTTGCGTCAGCCCAACGGCTTGGCTGCTACACCTGCACAGGCTGCCCCAACAGTTGCGCATCCGCCTCGTCCGCCTGGCCCGATGCTGCAACGCAGCATCAGTCGCGGAGAGATCAATCGTCAAACACGCAATTTTTCCCAATTATTGTCGCAAGCGCGTGTGGTGCCGCATTTTTCAAACGGTAAGGCGGATGGCTTTGTCATCAGTGATATTGTTCCGCGCTCCCTGTTTCAACAAATAGGCTTGCGCAATGGCGATATTATTCGCAAGGTAAATCAAACAGTTATCAGCAGCGCGGCGCAAGCCATGCAGTTGTACCAGTCCTTGCAACAAGCCAGTGAAATTCAATTAGAAGTAGAACGTGCTGGTCAGACACAGACCATCAATTACCATATTCAATGAGATCTCAGGGAGTATCCATGATACAACAATACGTACGTTATCTGTTCGTCGCTTGCTTGATTGCCACGGCGATGGCGCAGCCTGCTAGGGCTGATGACATTACGCTGAACTTCAAGGACGCTGATATTAGTGCGTTTATTGAGTTTGTAGCAGGGTTTTCAGGCAAGAACTTTCTTGTTGATAATCGCGTCAAAGGTAAAGTAACCGTGGTGTCACCCACACCCATGACCAAGCATGAAGCGTATGATGTATTTTTATCGGTATTAGAAATCAATGGCTTTGCCACCGTGCGGGCTGGCCCGATCATTAAAATTGTGCCGCGAGCGGAAGGGAAAATGCGTGCTTTGCCTGTGTTAAATAGTCGAGGGGTAAATGATGATTCTTTAGTTACCCAAGTCATTCGTTTGCATTATGCCAATGGGCAGCAGTTGGTGGCGTTGATTCGTCCATTAATTTCGCCCAACAGTCACCTTGTGGCATACCCACGTGGCAATATATTGTTATTGACGGACACGGCTAGCAACGTGCGGCGGATTCAAAAAATACTTGATTTGATTGACCGTAAAGATGCTGTCGGTGTGAAAATGTTCCCCTTAAAACATGCCTCTGCTGATAAATTAGCGGCAACGTTGGGGCAGTTGTATAAAAGTGGTGGCATTGCCCCACCAGGGGTTCCAGGTGGCGGCAGCAGTGTCAAAGCCATTGCCCATCAACCAGGCAACATCCTGATTGTGGTCGCCCAACCGCAAATTATTAACGAAATTAGCGTACTGATTGAAAAACTAGATATTTCCCCCCAAGCAGATAGCGGTCGCTTGCAAGTGCGTTATTTGAAACATGCTACGGCAGCCGATGTTGCCAAGGTCATCACGGAGCTGGTGGGTGGTCAGGCTGCCACAGCCACACCGGGTAAGGCTCCGGCCAGCACACTGTTTGCTGGTGCTGTGAAGGTGGTGGCAGAACCAGCGACCAATGCCTTGTTGATTACTGCTGACGCTTCGGACATGAGTTCACTCAATCGCATTATCGACAAGCTGGATGTGCAACGCCGTCAGGTGTTGGTAGAGGCCTTGATTGTGGAGGTCACTGCCAATGCAGGCGAACAGTTCGGTATTGAATGGCGTGGCACAGGCGACTTCACCAAGCCTGGTACAACTGTATTGGGTGGAACAACGTTTAATGGCAACGGTGGTGCGAATATTAACGCTGTAGCAGCCAATCCTTTTGCTGCATCTAATGGTCTAGTCGTTGGTCTGGTGCGTGGTACGGTGAACTTTGGCGGCACGCAGTTCTTGAATATCGGGGCATTGGCACGCGCGATGCAAACCAAGGCCGATACCAATGTACTATCAACGCCGAATTTACTAACGATGGATAATGAAGAGGCAGAAATTATTGTCGGCCAAAATGTACCGTTCTTGACGGGGCAGAATCAAACGCAGGGCGGCATTGCTAACCCATTCCAGACCATTGAGCGTAAAGATATTGGTTTGACCTTGCGTGTGAAACCGCAGATCACCGAAGGCGACACCGTACGCCTACAATTGTACCAAGAGATGTCGAGCATTGCGATTAACGCTGGCGTGCAGGGTACGGATTTGATTACCAATAAACGCTCGATTAAAACGGTGGTGCTGGCGAATGATGGGCAGATTATTGTGCTCGGAGGACTGATGCGTGATGACAATACCAGCTCTGTGCAACGTGTCCCTTGTATTGGTTCGATTCCTATCATCAGTGAGCCATTCAAGTTTACCGACAACACCCACCGAAAAACGAACCTGATGGTGTTTTTGCGCCCTCATATTATTAAATCCAACAATCAGATTCAGGCACTGACCAATGAGAAATACAATAATATTAAAAAACTGTATGAAAAAGCGGTAACGGGTGGCACGATTCTTTTCCCCCAAAAGGAACGTAAGCTACCCGATGACCTGAAACCGCAAGCTCCATCCGTGAAGCCTTAGACGATGGAACATTGGCAACGCCTATCGGCTGAGCACATTCATATTGAACGCACACTGTTACTGCCGCTGCCTGTGTTACGCCAAGGGCCGCTGATTCCATTGTTGGATGACGGCGAGCATGTGCGCATTGCGGTAGCAGAAGGCACACCCTTGCCGTGGCAGTTGATCGATGATTACCGCCGCCTGTTGCAGCAAGATGTTACGCCTGTATGCGTGCCGCGTGATGATATTCTGATGCTATTGAATCAGGTTTTTGATATGTCTTCCGCCTCGGCTGAGCAGATGTTGGAGGATATATCCGAAGACGATGACCTCAACCGCAAGATTGAAGAGGTCGGTGATTTGCTGGAGTCCGAAGACGACGCGCCCGTGATTCGTTTGGTCAACACGCTGATTTCGCAGGCGATGAAAGACCGCGCCAGCGATATTCACATCGAACCGTTTGAATCCGAAGTGCTGGTGCGCTTCCGTATTGATGGTGTGTTGCACACCGTGGTGCATCCACCCAAGGGCGTGCAGGCGGCGATGATCAGCCGCATTAAAGTGATGGCGAACCTCGATATTGCCGAAAAACGTCATCCGCAAGATGGTCGCTATCGGGTGAAAATTGCGGGGCGCGAAGTCGATGTGCGTGTGTCTATTCTGCCCACGGCGTTTGGCGAGCGGGTGGTCATGCGTTTGCTGGATCGCTCCTCCCGTATTTTGACCTTGCGTGAAATGGGCATGTCCGAAGTGCAGTTTCAACAGATGCGCAAGGTGATTTTGGCACCGCATGGTATTGTCCTGGTCACAGGCCCTACAGGTTCGGGTAAAAGTACCACCCTGTATGCTGCCCTGATGGAGGTGGAGCGCGATAACCATAATGTGATGACCATTGAAGACCCGATTGAATACCAGCTTGGCGGCGTAGCACAAATGCAGGTGCAGCCGAAAATTGGTTTAAACTTTGCCGCAGGATTGCGCTCTATTTTGCGCCAAGACCCAGACATTGTGATGATCGGTGAAATTCGCGATTTAGAGACGGCAGAAATTGCCATCCAAGCCTCACTCACAGGGCATTTGGTGTTTGCTACCTTGCATACCAACGACGCGCTCTCTGCGGCTATTCGCTTGCAAGATATGGGTGTCGAGCCGTATCTTCTGGCCTCCTCGTTGATGATGGTGCAGGCGCAACGTTTGATTCGCAGGCTTTGTCCGAAGTGCCGCGATGCACGCCTTTCCACCGCAGAAGATTGCCGCGTGTTAGAGGTTGCCTCCGAAGAATTACCTGTTGGCAGCACCATTTATGAGCCAAATGGCTGCGAACATTGCATGCATACGGGCTTCATTGGACGTATTGCTATTTACGAAGTGTTTATGATCACCGAAGCTTTGCGCAACGCCATTCACACCGGTCGTGGCTGGACAGAGCTGCGTCACATTGCCAAACAACAAGGCATGCGCAGCCTGCGTCAAGACGGTGCGCGCCATGTCCTCGCGGGTATTAGTAGTCTCGATGAGGTATTGCGCGTGTCCAGTGAAGAAGTCATTGAGGTGGAGGCGTGAGCCAGTTCTCTTGGGAAGCGGTCGATGCCAACGGTCGCCGCCGCAAAGGGGAGATCGACGCTGAATCCGAACGCGCAGCACGGCAAAAACTCAAGTCCCAAGGCTTGATGGTGCGCCGCTTACAGACCCTGCGCAGCAGCAAAAAGAGCAGCGAAACAGGAAAGGCTGGCAACGGCAGCCTTAATAATGATGAAACCGCCCTGTTCCTACAACAACTAGCCACACTGATTGCCGCAGGCATGCCCTTGGTCGAATCGCTGGGCTCCATTGCCACAGGTATGCCGCGTGTTAAAGCACGGCGCGCCATCACTCACGTTCGCCAACAATTGCTCGAAGGGACTTCGTTGGCAGAAGCTCTGCGCCAAATCGGGCTGGATGATATTGTGTGTAATATGGTCGAAGCGGGTGAGGAGACAGGGCAGCTCGATATTGTTGCCAGCCGCCTTGCCGAACTGCTGGACAACCGTCGCGGTCTGGAACAAGAGCTGATGTCAGCGATTCTCTACCCCAGCATTATTCTCACCTTCGGTGGTTTGGTGATGATGGTCTTGCTCACCTATGTGGTACCGCAGATAGTCTCCGTATTTCAGCGCAGCGGTGGTGAATTGCCGATGATTACCGAGTGGGTGATTGCCGCCTCCAACTTCTTGCGCGCCGATGGCTTATGGCTGCTGTTCGGCACGGTTGCCAGCATTTGGATGGCCAAAGTTTTATTACTACGCCCCACCGTTCGAGAGAAGCGCGACGCGCTGCTATTACGTCTGCCATTATTATCATCGTTGTTGATTCGCATCGACACGGCACGCTTCAGCCGTACCCTCGGCATGCTGCTCAGCGGCGGTGTACCCGTACTTTCGGCGATGCGCATTGCAGGGCAAGGCATGAGCCTGATTCCCATGAAGAAATTAGTCACCGAAGCCAGCGAAGCCCTGCGCGAAGGGGGATCCTTGGCGAAAACATTGCAGAGCGGCGAACTCATTCCACACATGGCGATTCAAATGATGGACGTGGGTGAACAAAGTGGTGAACTCGACCGCATGCTGTTACGCATCGCCGATCAATACGAGCAAGAAACATCGCGCCTCATATCCCGCATGATGACCATCGTAGAACCCGCCCTGATGCTCATCATGGCATTGCTAGTAGGCTTGCTCGCCGCAGCGATTCTATTACCCATCGTTCAAATGAACGCCTTGGTTCATTAAACTGAATAACCGATGCCGAATGTTGCGTTACTTCGCAGGATTATTAGTGAGTT
>JAUZQP010000039.1 GCA_030950965.1 Mariprofundaceae bacterium | reverse complement strand
TTGGCTGTATCAATCATCGTTGCCATCGCCATTTTGGAACCATCACGCTGCGTGTGAAACATCGACTCGGCAAAAAACACGCCGCGTTGCAACACGCCATAAGCACCACCGATTAAAGCATCGTCACACCATACCTCGAAGGAATGCGCATGACCAAGCCGATGCAAATGGGTATATGCAGCAATCATGTCTGGCAGCAACCATGCGTTGTGCTGATCGCCGTCGTCATCGCCACGGGGGGCTGCACAGGCTTGAATCACGGCTGAAAAATCAGCGTTATGGGTCAAACGGTAGCGCGGTTGCGAGAGCCGACGCGCCAGCCGTTTAGAGCAGTAGAATTCATCGGGAAACAACACCATGCGTGGATCAGGACTCCACCACAATACAGGCTGACCTGCGCAATAAAAAGGAAAGATGCCAGACTGATACGCAGCCAGCAAAATATCAGGATCCAAACTACCGCCGTAACACAGCAGACCATCCTCGTTGGCTTCGCTTGGATCGGGGAATAGGGATGGGGAAGGAATAAAATACCTCCTTATGCGCCGAATCTGTGCGCAGATTCAAGGCGCAAAAAAGGGCGCTTATTGCTAATATGTAATCTATTTTGCAACGCTGTAATCTGCGTGCAGAGGCAAGTAGAAGGGGGCATTTTATTTTTTCCTTATCCCTTACATCAATACCCGCTCAATGCCGCCTTGCTTCACACGCTGAATAAAGGCTTCTTGCCAGTCTTCGCCATGCAAACGCCGCGCCAGTTCCACCACCATATAATCAGCGGTTAGCCCACTCTCTTCTTCCAAGCGTCCTAACCCTTGCAAACAGGATGGGCAGGAGGTGAGGATTTTCCCGCCTGTTTTGGTTTCGCTGTCCGTGGTTGCTTGAAGTTGTGCAACATTGCGTTGCAGCTCTTCCTCTTTGCGCATACGAATACGTGCTGCAATGTCGGGCGATGAAACGGCCATCGTGCCCGCTTCGCCACAGCACGATTCCGAAGCAATGGCTTCGCCACCAAACAAACGCTCCACGGCTACCGCGCTACCATGTTGCTTCAATGGCGTATGGCAGGGCTCGTGGTACACATAGGACTGACCGCTAAGGCTGGAAACATCAATATTTTGTTCAATCAAATACTCGTGAATATCAATCAACGGCGCGTCAGGGAACACCTGCTCCAAATGGTAATTTTCTAACTGGTCATAACAGGTACCGCAGGAGACAATCACCGCCTCAAAGTCGAGGTAGGAGAGCGCGTTCTTCAAACGATGGAGCATGATGCGGTTGTCATACACCATACGCTGACCACTTTTGACATCGCCGCCTGCCGTTGCTGGGTAACCGCAACAGACATAAGAGGGGGGTAACACCACATGAATGCCTAGGTTGTACAACATCGACTGGGTGGCTAAGCCCACCTGAGAATACAAGCGTTCCGAACCACAACCAGGGAAGTAAAAGACGGCACGGCTGCTTTTAATGGTCGGCGAACGCAAAATAGGAATCATGTTTTTATCGCGTGATTCAATACCCAGCATGCGCCGTGCTGTTTGCGCGGGCGGTTGCTTCAACGGGCGTTCCACAAAGCTGATGACCTGCGCTTGGATACCTTCCAAATTGCGCCGCTCAAGGGGCTTTTGCTTCAATAAACCACTGCGCTTAGCGAGTTCATGCAAGGTACGCTGCGCTGCGCCCCCCCATTGAACCAAACCTTTGCGCATAATGTTGACAGCATCGGGCTGGCGCAGAGCAAGGAAGGTCATGGCCAAGCGTGTACCGATATTGCGCGGTTTCTGATTGCGGTTACTCAGCAAGGCTCGCATGCGCTCGCTCACTTCACCGAAGTCTATATTCACCGGGCAGGGCTTCTCACACTTGTGGCAAATAGTGCAATGGTCGGCTATTTCACCCATCGCATTGAATTGTTCAAAGGCGATTTCTTCACCCGTTTGCGATTCGTATAAAAAGGCTTCAATAATGGCTGCACTGGCTTGAATCTTGTTACGCGGTGAATAAAGCAAATTGCTGCGTGGAAAATGCGTGTTGCATACAGGCTTACATTTACCGCAGCGCAAGCAGGGTGAAATCACATCTGCCAACTCGGTAATATCTGCCGCCTCTAGGATCACAGCCTCATGTTCGAGCAAATTAAAGCTGGGGGTATAGGTCAGACCCAGCTTGGTGTCGGGCATCAACTTGCCACGGTTAAACAGATGCTCTGGGTCAACTTGGCGCAAGTAATCGGCGACCTCTGCCAAGGACTGTTGGTTCAAATAGGGTAGCTTGGTAATACCAATACCATGCTCGCCAGAAATGACACCGCCGAGTGCTTCCGCCTTACGCATAATCAACTCTACCGTGTGATGCGCCTGTTTCATCATCATATAGTTATTGGAATTGACAGGGATATTGGTGTGAACATTGCCATCGCCTGCATGCATATGGGTGGCAATCACGATACGACCCGACAGCACGCGCTGATGAATGGCTGTGATTTTTTTGCATAACACATCGTAGCCACGCAGCCGCTCCAGCAACGGATGTTCCACCTCCTGACGGTAAGAGATCCGCTTCGCACCACGTTGAATCACGCGAAATAGGGACTCATCGGGGCTGTACTCTTCCACATCATGCAGCAGCAGTCCTAGGTCTTCGGCAGGGAGATCCAAGCCTTTGCGTAAACATTTCCAGCCCATGCGAGCCGAGCTGAGCAACAGGTCACATTCGTTGAGTTTTTCATGAAGGAATGCGCCATCACTGATGCCCAAAGATTCACGCACATGCGCATTATCGGACTGTAGCTTCTTCCGCAAGTCATCAATAAACAGCTCAATCTCAGTGACCATTTCCATCTTGTTATCAATGGAATTTTCAATATTCAGCCGTTCCACACAGTCGTTGTATTCACTCAAGCGATCCAGTGGTATCACCACGTCTTCGTTCAACTTAAAGGCTTTGGTGTGGCGAGCAATGGCTGCCATACGCGTGCGATCTGCCCAGAACGCATCACGATCCGCTATTTGCACGGCGACAAAACCTTCGCCATTTCCTTGCGAAGTTAAGCGTGCTGCCAAGGCTGCACCCTCAGCTACCGCCTGTTCTTCGTCACCTGAAACATCGATCAGCAAGACCATCTTAGGGCGGTCAGGGCGAGAGCTTTTAGAGATATAATCAATCGCCTTGACATATTTTTCATCAAAGTGTTCAAAGCCTTCGATGTACGCGCCATCAAGTGCATCTAAGGCGTGTTTAATACCCACCATCGCGGCTGTAGCTTCACCCAAATCTTGACCAAAGAACTCACAACACACTGTGCGCGTGTGCGCATAGGAACGGTGAAGCACAAACGTCGCTTCCACCACCATGCCATCACAGCCCTCTTTTTGAATCCCTGGCAGGCCGCGCATGGCTTTACGCGTGACATCTTTACCCAAGCCTTGGGTGCGGAATACATGACCGGGAATGTGTAACGTCTCATCGCTCAACAGTGCTGCCGTTTCGCCATCAACACGGCGAATGCGGAAGAGTGCCTCATCGAGGAGGTGAACCTTATCCATCTGGTGATCCAGACGCTCTACTTCTAACCAATGCCCTTGCGCATCGATCATTTTCCATGCCAGCAGATTATCTAAGCACGTCCCCCAGATCACCGCATGTTTACCACCTGCATTGGAGGCAACGTTACCACCAATCGTACATGCCCATAAACTGGTCGGATCAGTAGCAAACACATGCGGCAAAGATGCTTCCATCACCCGCCCTGTCACGGCACCCGCACCAACACGAATGGTGGCTTCCTCACGCGCTGGTTGATCTGGCATGCGGCATACATCGCGGATCTCCACCTCGCCGATGTGATCCAGTTTTTCCATATTAAACATAACAGATTGATCATTCAGCGGTACAGAACCACCACACAAGCCCGTGCCGCCACCACGCGGAATGATGATAAGGTCTTGCGCTTGCGCGGCGCGCACCAAGCCAGGAATCTCTTCCGCCTTGTCGGGGGTAAGCACACAAAACGGCAGGTGAGAACGCCAATCTGTCGCATCGGTGGCGTGATGGGTGAGCGTATATGCATCAAAATGAATATTATTGCGATGCGTGTAACGGGAGAATGCGCGCGTCACCTGTTTGCGGCGAGCGGGTTCATCGGTGAACCAGCGATTGAATTGCTCCAGCGCATGCTCCACCCGAGCGGCGACTTTGAGTGCTCGCGGATTATCACTCGCCCCAGCAACAATACGTTGCAGGCGTAAAGTATGCCGTTGCTGCATGCGTTTGCGTTTGCCATGACGTTTAAGCAGCTCATTTTTAAGATAAACATTACGCTCAACCATCCACAAATCGCCAAGGATTTCGAATAGCATGCGTGCCGAACGGCCTGTTCTACGCTGTGAGCGTAATACATTCAGGTCATCCCAACTCTCTTCACCTAAAAAGCGGATGATGATTTCACGATCCGAATATGAGGTGTAATTATAGGGAATTTCACGGATATTTTCAGACAAATGGCTCTCCAACAACAATCATAAGTGGCAAATATTACAGCAATCGCTAGCGCATATCAGCCACGAGGCAAACTCGCCCACACAGGCATGTGAGCCAAACGCTAAACAAAACAAGATGAACAAACGATGTAAGGGCTGCGGAAAATATTAAGCATCCCATTTACACGACGGATATGGGTTCAGGTTCAAGACGTAGGGTGTGGTTCATACCCTTCGATATGTACCACATTCTGCAACGATGAAGCTGGATTCATAGACGAATAGAAATGGATGTTTTATTTTTTCAGAGTCCTAATCTGAATGATTCATCAATCGAACTATTGTTCTTCTTTTATAATTTCAAACACGCCCATACATTTGGCTTCAGCTAGGTCGAGCATCTCTTGGTAAGAGTAAAGATTACCTTGCGTCGAATCCGCGCTGTAACGGGTAAAGTTCACCTCTTCCGCTAATCGATCATTCTGCACAGCATCATCCATGCATGCCTCGGGCGTTAACGTCCCTTCTAAGGCGCAGGCTAAAACATAGGGATACTCGTTGGTGCAACCATAGAGGATTTTTGGCGCATCTAAAGCTTTATAATCATCATATATCTCAGTAGGGACATTGCTTTTGCTGCATGAGGCAAGGGTGCAGGTGACAATAATACACCCTATAAAAAAACGCACCATATAGGGATAGGGGTTAAGTTTCATCATCACTCCTGTATCAATGAAATGTCTTGATTTTAATGCGTTGATGGCGAAAACGAATCACCATGCCATGCTGGGTAATCTGTTCGATCACCACCGCACCAGCGGAAAATGATGACCCTTGATGCAAGGTTCGACCATTGATAATCACCATACTTTTGCTGGGATGCTCGCTGAACCAATGCGCATCGACGTGCATGTCGGGCAAGTCGATGCGCAGTTCGTCGCTTGCATCTTCGATATTGATCATAGGAGCTTGCGGTGCTACTGCTTGCGGTGCTACTACTTGCGGTGCTACTGCTTGCGGTGCTACTGCTTGTGGCGTTACTGCTTGTGGTGCTACTGCTTGTGGCGTTACTGCTTGTGGCGTTACTGCTTGCGGCGCTACTGCTTGCGGCGCTACTGCTTGCGGCGCTACTGCTTGCGGTGCTACTGCTTGTGGTGCTACTGCTTGCGGCGCTACTGCTTGCAGCGCTACTGCTTGCGGCGCTACTGCTTGCGGTGCTACTGCTTGTGGTGCTACTGCTTGTGGCGTTACTGCTTGTGGCGTTACTGCTTGTGGTGCTACTGCTTGCGGTGCTACTACTTGCGGCGCTACTGCTTGCGGTGCTACTGCTTGCGGTGCTACTGCTTGCGGTGCTACTGCTTGCGGCGCTACTGCTTGCAGCGCTACTGCTTGCGGCGCTACTGCTTGCGGTGCTACTGCTTGTGGT
>JAUZQP010000038.1 GCA_030950965.1 Mariprofundaceae bacterium | reverse complement strand
CGTCCCATGCCGAGCATCAGCCCTGCAATCATGGCTGGTGCGGCAGCGGGGAGGACAATCCACCAAATGGCAGCACTGCGGCGCATGCCCAGAGCTAGAGCTCCGCGCCGCCAATCGTGTGGAATAGCAGTAAGCCCTACTTCACAGGTGCGGATAAATACGGGGAGAATCATGCACGCTAAGGTCAACCCACCAGCTGCAATGGATAGCCCTAAACCTAAAAATACCGCAAAAAAAGCATTGCCAAACAGGCCATAGACAATGGATGGAACGCCTGCCAACACGTCCAACGAGATACGCACGGTATAAGCAAAACGCCCACCTTGGCGAGCGAATTCAGCCAGCCAAATCGCCGTAGCTAAGCCCAAAGGTACGGCAACTACCAACGCAACCAGTAAAATTAATACGGTAGATACCAATATGGGTGCGATGCCGCCAGCGCGTCCTGCATGTTCAGGCTCGGTGGTCAGGAATGCCCACGATAGATGCTCAAAACCTTGGCGAACCATATCGCCCACAATCCACAGCAAGGCGGCGGTGAGTAGACCTGCCATCAACCAAATTAATGCGTCAAAGCCGTGTTCACGCCAGTGCATGCGTACTCCCTTGCCTAGCGGCAAAGCCCGCCAACAGCAACACCAAGAACGTCAGTAATAGGGCGGAAGCGAATAGTCCAGCGCGGTGGATGTCGGTGGCATAGCCCATTTCTAGGGCGATATTAGCGGTTAAAGCGCGCAACGGATCAAATACTGACGATGGCACTTGCACCACATTACCAGCAACCATGAGCACCACCATCGTTTCACCCAAAGCGCGTGCCATCGCCAACATCATACCCGCTACAATACCGTGCCTAGCGGCTGGAATCATCACCCCTAATAATACTGCTGGACGGCGCATACCCAAGGCAACGGCACCTGTGTACAAGGATCTGGGCACAGCTTCAAGTGCGGCGGCACTGGTCAGTGCGACCGTTGGCACAATCATAAGAGCCAGCACCAAGGCTGCCGCTAATAGGCTGGTGCCTGGTTGGTGGTAAGCGGCAATAATCGGCACCATCACCGTCAAGCCCCACAAGCCATAGACCACCGAAGGCATGCCAGCGAGCAGGGAGAGCAGCAAGCGGTAGGCTTTTAACCACGATGCAGGGGCGTAAAAACGAAGGAATAGTGCGTTTGCTAAACCGAGTGGTGCGGCAAGTAGCATGGCAGCCAAGGCAATCAGCAACGAAGCCCATACCATCGGCATAAGACCAAATAAGTTCTCTAACGGAAACCAGCCATCGTCGTGCACAAAGGCAAGCCAGCCGCCGTTTTGCAAGGCTGGAGCCGCCTCCTTGAGTAAAAAACCCACCATGAGCAACAGCAATGCCGCGCTCAATGCTGCGATTATGCCAAGCAGGCGGCTCCAAAGAGCATCAGTGTTGCGTGGCAACAAAGAATTGCGCTTCCACAAGGTCACGCACCGCTGGTGATTGCGCGAAGTCGATGAATTGTTGCGCCAGCGGGCTTGGTGTCCCTTTGGTGACAAGGTTCAATGGGCGCGACAGCGGGAACGAGCCTTTACGCACATTTTCGGTCGTGGGTGCAATGCCTGCCATCGGTAGCCGTTTAATCGGCGTGCCAGCAGCTTCTTCATATTCCGCCGTACCAATGGACACATAACCGATGGCGTACGGATTGCCTGCCACGGTTTTAATGCCCTGCTGATTGTCACCAATAATGACACTGGCCTTAATCTGGCTGTTTTTGAGCCCAAAATGATGGAGGAATAGCTCCAGCGTCGAATGCCCTTCCGCCTTGTTCACCACGGTGATGGCGCGATCTTCACCTCCCAGTGCCTTCCAGTTATGGATTTCCCCCGTGAACAGAGCGATGATTTGTTTGTCATCTAAAGCTGCAATGGGGTTGTCACGATGAACAATCATGCTGATGCCATCCATGCCAATCAGATGCGAGGTTAAATCATGCTCTTTGGGCTTAAGCGCACGCGATGCCATGCCAATGTCGGCAACACCTGAACGCGCATCCAACACACCGCGCGTCGAACCCCCTGTTTGTACATCCACACGCACGCCAGGGTGTTGTTGCTCAAATCGTTTGCCAATCTCTAATGCCAAGGGCGCAACCGTGCTAGAACCGGTCAACACCAAACGCTGCCCCCCTGCCTGCGCCGTCGTGGCGCACAGCATGAGGATCATACCTAATACTATTGTTTTCATGTCATCTCCTTGTTTTTTTTCTATCTACCCTGAATTTTTTCACCAAGACTGTCGCGTCCTTGCTTGCCCCTTTATCCGCAACGAACACCTTGTCAATGACGAGGTATAGGATCAGAGCTTCTGCCCCCCCTACAGAGAGATTAACAACAACCGCTCTTATTGCTGCTGGCTTCTGGTGTGGAATCATCAAAGGGTAATGCACTGCCGCAGCCTTCAAAAATACCGTAGTGCCGTTTAAAATCGCCGATGAAATCGAAATGCTGGGCGAAACGACTGTCATGCAGCATACGCCAAGTATTACCACAAACGGGGAATACTTTGCCTGCTTCGATGCTGTGATGCTTGTCTAATTCAAAGCGTTCGGGGTGATGGGTCATGCTGCCGCGATAGATCACAGCTTGACCGTAGTCTTCACAAGCGGGCTCTAATTCATCAATATGAAACAGACGGTAGGTGGCCGAAAAAAAGCGAATACTGCCAAGGCGCGCTGCCAATGTAGCATCGGTAATAGCCAAGGGGCGGTCTTCCACCAAACGTGCATCGGGGAAGCCATTACTTTGTGCCAAATGAGTGAAATCATTCCAGTACAGCGCGCCGCCAAGGCATTCGCCATACAATACGGGGTCTTCGCGTACAGCTTCGGGAATGCGCCGATCAGCATAAACATCGGAGAAATAAAACTCGCCACCTTTTTTCAGCAAGCGACGAATGCCGCGCATCACAGCCGCTTTGTCAGGCGATAAATTAATCACGCAGTTGGACACAATAATATCGAAACTGCTAGGCTCTAAGTCCAACTCATCCAGTTTTTCGATATAACCTTTAATGAAGCGCACATTGTCGTAACCAAATTTTTCGGTGTGGTAGGCGTGGTGTTCTTCGGCAATGGCAAGTTGTTCGTCGGTCATATCCACACCGACCACAGAGCCATCTTTGCCAACCAATTGCGCTAGAGCGTAGACATCACGCCCTGTACCACTACCAAGATCGAGCACACGGCAGCCTTGTAAATCCGTCGGGCAAACCAAGCCGCAGCCGTAGTAACGCGACAGCACTTCAGGGTGAATATTCGCCAGCAGCGGTTTTAGCCAATGGGGCACGGCACTGGCATCACAACACGCGGTAGTTTTAAGGTCGGCCGAACTTTCCAGCTCTGTGCCATAATAATGTTGAACCATGTCATGCATACGATGCTCCTTACGACGCTAGCGGTCGTTGTTATATAGTTTTAATTACAGGCGAAGGTATA
>JAUZQP010000037.1 GCA_030950965.1 Mariprofundaceae bacterium | reverse complement strand
GGGACGATGGATACTTCATCGCCATCTTTTACTGCGGTAGCACGACCTTGCAAAAAGCGTACATCTTCATCATTCACATACACATTCACAAAACGGCGAATTTCACCAGCGTCATCACACAAACGTGCTTTCAATCCGTTGTGCGCGACTTCCAAGTTATCAATCACTTCGCCTACGTTTGCAGCTTCAACGGTCACTTCATCAGCGCCGCCAGTCAGCTTACGCAGTGGGGTTGGGATTCTTACTGTAATACTCATGCTTACTCCTCTTTATAACACAACGCCATCGGCTTTTGCCAAGGCATCAAAATCTTTCAAATTACTTTGAATAATACGTGGCTTGGTCACTTCATCAACAATCGCTTCCTGCGTTTTAAGACCATTGCCAGTAATGCACAAGACAATCGATTCATCACGCGGAATACGGCCTTGTTCGATCAGCTTCTTCGCCACACCCACGGTCACACCGCCAGCCGTTTCGGTAAAAATCCCTTCGGTTTCTGCCAGTAACTTCATCGCTTCGACGATTTCTGCATCGTTCACATCTTCAGCCCAGCCACCAGAATCACGCATCACACGGTGGGCATAGTAACCATCGGCAGGGTTACCAATCGCCAATGATTTTGCAATCGTATCAGGACGGACAGGGTGAATGAGGTCAGTGTTCTCTTTGACAGCCTTAGAAATAGGTGAGCAACCGGTGGCTTGCGCGCCATAAACAGCGGTCTGATTGTCTTCCACCAAGCCCAGCTTGATGAATTCTTTAATCGACTTATCAATCTTGGTACACAACGAACCGGAAGCCATCGGAACGACGACATGCTTCGGTGCTTTCCAGCCCAATTGCTCCATGATTTCATAGCCGTAAGACTTAGAGCCTTCAGCATAAAAAGGACGCACATTCACATTCACAAACGCCCAGCCATATTTGCCAGCCACTTCGGAACATAAACGGTTTACATCATCATAATTGCCCTCAATCCCAATGATGCGCGTACCGAAAATACCTGCGCCTAACACTTTACCCTGCTCCAAATCATGAGGGATAAAGACGTAGGATTCCAAACCAGCTGCTGCCGCATTGGCTGCCACTGAACCCGCAAGGTTACCTGTAGAAGCACACGCAACGGTGGTAAAGCCAAATTCAACAGCTTTAGATAAAGCAACGGAAACCACGCGATCTTTAAATGACAACGTAGGAGAGCATACAGAGTCATTTTTAACGTATAACTCCTTCACACCCAAGGCAGCAGCCAAACGGTCTGCACGAACCAATGGTGTAAAACCATTATTGGCACCGACGGTAGGGTCACCATCAATCGGTAATAATTCGCGGTAACGCCACATGTTTTGGGGACGTGATTCGATCAGTTCGCGGGTAAAACGACCCTCTAACTTTTCGTAATCATACACGACTTCCAACGGTCCAAAACAAAACTCGCAGACATGCGTTGGCTGAATTTCGTATTCTTGCCCACATTCTCGGCATTTTAATGCTCTTACGATTGATTCACTCAAGGAAATCTCCTATTGATCTCAAAATAAAAACGGCCAAAAAAAAACCTCCGCAATGGTTGCGAAGGTTGCTTATTAGGAGCGTTTAAAGGCTCATCAAGGAACTTCACATCATCGCTCCTGTGACGATAAAGCCAACAGGCAGGCATTGGCACCAGTTGCCCTCTTAAGGGCCGGTTGCCGCAGCTTCATAGGGCCTGAACCCTCCGCTGCTCTGGATAGTGTTTCTGTGGCGGCGCATTATTCAGTGCCTTATAAGAATTGCAAGCCCCGTCAGAATAAGGTAATAGTCCTTACCCATGGTTACAACGATTTTTACCATTCATATAAACCGCCGCGATGGTTGTTACAGGTGATGAATAGCATCGACAGGTTGCAGTCGTGCGACACGCCATGCAGGTACGATAGCTGCCAGTAATGCAGCCAACAGCACCAGTGTGACGGTGTGCAATAAATGATCGGTATTGATTTCGGTATGCACTACAGGGTCGATATAAAAACGTTGAATCGTCTCCATCTGACCGGATAAATCGATGCCTACACGATGAAACCATGCTACCAACGACAAGCCCAGCACGGTTCCTATGATGACACCGCAAGCACCCAACATCACCGATTCAATCAAAACCATACCCGCTAATGAAAAACGCGAGCAACCCAATGCCAACATCACGCCGAATTCGTGTACGCGTTCCAACATACTCATCAGCACCGTGTTCATCACCCCTGCACCCACAATTAGCAGCACTACACCGAGGAATATATAGTAAAATACATTCTCTAACTCCACCCATTGCTGCATCATGGGGTACATGTCATACCAACGCATAACCTCATAATTCTCATGCGATAGAGCGGCGTTCAATGCTTCGTAAGTAGCCTCCAAGCGTTCGCTCGGTAATTGAATCAATATGCGCGACACTCGCCCTTCCATGCCCAACCATCGCTGCATAAAAGGAAGTGGAATTACAGCTAAACCACGGTCAATCCCCATCTCTCCACTTGATATAATACCGACCAAGGTAAACTTTTCTGCGGCCAAAGAACCGAATCGATCTTCGGTCAACAGCACCACATCATCACCTAAGTGCAGGCCTAAATTTCGTGCGCTGGTCGCCCCTAAGATGCATGCCGTGTCATCATCAGAACGCAACCAACGCCCTTGATCGACCTTGTTCGGCATGGTTAACAGGGTATGGTCAGGATTCACGCCAACCAGTACCAAGCCTTCGGACACATCATCGCCCGCCGCTAGGGCGAAATCTTGTAACTCACTGGCATAATCATCTACGCCTGCTTGATGCAATGCTGTAAGGACTTGTTGTGGTTGATGAATATAACGTGATAAGCGCGGCGAACGGAAGTAACCTTGCTGATGTATTTGTATGCTACCAACGATAGAATCTTGCATGTTTCGCGTCATATTATTATGGATTCCATCGTTGAAAGCCCATAGAAACAGCAGTGATGCCAGTCCAATCGTAATCGCTGCCATGGTAATCATACTGCGGCGAATATTGCGAATAATATTCCGCCAAGCCATCGACAACATCAATAACACTCCTCGCTAACCTGAATAATCCATCCATTGCTGTGATGATTAGGCTTCCCTTTTAATACGGTACATCCTTTAACAGCAACGTGTTGAACGGGGTGTGACGGCAAGGATTTGAACTCAAGGGTAGGGTGCGCTTACGCACAAAATTACGTTGTAGAACCCATACACTTGTTCATTTATCACACCTCTGCATGAGTTGTACCGCCGTGTGGTGCTACGCTTCACCGTTGCAGATCTCTTTTTATCCCGTCTTAAGCGGAAAGCCGATGATTACACGACAGCACCTGTAAGTTATTTATTGCGGATCACCTAAATTCAAAGGCATGTTGCG
>JAUZQP010000036.1 GCA_030950965.1 Mariprofundaceae bacterium | reverse complement strand
CCTCGTAGCTGCCTTGATAATCGACGATGCCATCAGGCGTAAGTTCGATAATACGGGTCGCGAGAGAAGATACAAATTCACGGTCATGGCTGACAAAAATGAGCGTGCCAGGGTAGTGATCCAGAGCCAAGTTCAACGCCTCGATAAACTCCATGTCCATGTGGTTGGTGGGTTCATCCAGCAACAAGATATTAGGGTCTTTGAACATAAACTTACCAAACAGCATACGCCCCTGTTCGCCACCCGACAGGGCATGAACCGATTTTTTAATATCATGCTGAGAGAAAAGCATACGACCAAGGTTGCCTCGCACCTCTTGTTCGCCATGCTCCTCCTTTTTCCATTGTGCCATCCAGTCAAATAAACTAACATCGTCAGTAAAATCAGCGGAATGATCTTGTGCGTAATAACCGATAGTGGTGTTTTCTGACCATTTAACGATGCCTTGGTCGGCTTCAAGGTCGCCAGCCAAGCAGCGCAGTAAAGTAGTTTTCCCAATACCATTGGGGCCAATGACAGCAATGCGCTCACCGACGGTTACCATCAGGTCAAAGTTTTCAAACAACGTTTCCGCATCAAAGTATTTTCCTAAACCTTTAAGTTCCAGTGCGATGCGATAAAGCTTTTTGCCTTGTGTTATACGAATGTACGGCGTAACACGACTCGAAGGCTTTACCTCTTCGAGTTGAATTTTATCGATCTGTTTGGCGCGTGATGTCGCTTGGCTCGATTTAGATGCATTGGCAGAAAAGCGACTAACAAACGCCTGCAACTCAGAAATCTGGCTTTTTTTCTTGGCATTATCGCTGAGTAAACGTTCACGCACTTGGGTGGCTGCTGTCATATAAGCATCGTAATTACCAGGGTAAATACGCAGTTCACCATAATCCATATCCGCCATGTGGGTGCATACAGCATTAAGGAAATGACGGTCATGGGAGATGATAATCATCGTACAGTCACGAGCCAGCAAAACAGTTTCTAACCAGCGAATGGCATTAATGTCCAAGTTATTGGTCGGTTCGTCCAACAGCAATACATCAGGGTTGCCGAACAGGGCTTGCGCCAACAGTACCCGCAACTTTTTGCCAGGGGCCAGAGACTTCATTGGACGACCATGCTCTTCGAGGGTGATCCCCATGCTGAGCAGTAAATCGCCTGCATCGGATTCGGCACTGTAGCCATCAAGCTCGGCGAACTGCCCTTCCAGATCACCTGCACGCATGCCATCTTCTTCACTGAGCGTTTCTTGAGCGTACAGATGTTCGCGCTCTTCCTTAAGCTTCCATAGCGCTGCATGCCCCATAATCACGGTGTCTAGTACGGTGAATGCATCAAAGGCGAAATGATCCTGACGCAATTTACCCATGCGTTGATGGGCATCCATCTGCACGGTTCCTGCTGTCGGGACTAAATCACCGCCAAGGATTTTGATGAATGTGGACTTGCCACAGCCATTGGCTCCGATCAGTCCATAGCGATGGTGGTCGCCAAATTTAACGGACACATGCTCAAAAAGGGGGTCGTTCCCGAATTGCATGGTAATGCCGGATGTTGCTATCACATCATACTCCTGATGACTGGGCGTGTTCTGGTAATGGTTCGATCAGCCCTGAAGGGTCTTGATGAATCAATATATCGGCTGACGGATATGCCTGTTGAATGGAGGCTTCTACCTCGTCAGCAATGTGGTGCGCTTCGCGTAATGTCAGTGTGCCATCCAACACCAAATGTAATTGGATGTAGTAACGTGTGCCAGATTTCCGCGTGCGTAAATCATGGACGCTTTCTGCCTGCGGGTGCAACAGTGCGAGCCCTTCGATCTTTTCCCGCTCTTCAGCAGGTAGCTCATGATCCATGAGTTCATCCCATGCCTGTTGGATGATGTCCCACGCGCTGTAAAGAATGAAAAAAGCAATCGCTAAACCGAACAGGGCATCAAAGCCCGCCCACCCCCAAGCAGCTAACATCAGTGCTGCAATCACGCCAGCATTGGCATAGAGGTCGGTCTTGTAGTGCAAGGCATCAGCCTGAATCGCCGTTGAATGCGTCTTCTTCACCACATGGTTTTGAAAAGTGAGTAGTAACAGGGTTAACACCATAGATAAGCCCATGACAATCAAGCCTACTTCCACCTGCGCAATGGGTTGAGGGTGCCATAAACGGCGTACACTTTCTAAAGCCAAGAAAATAGCCGAGCCTGCAATAAACATCGATTGCCCCATCCCCGACAAGGCTTCCGCCTTACCATGACCAAAGCGATGTTCGTCATCAGGTGGCATCAAGGCATGGCGTACCGCAAACAGATTGAGCACAGAAGCAAAAGCATCAAGACATGAATCCAGCAATGTTGCCAAAATACTGACCGAATCAGTGAGAAACCATGCCAATAACTTTGCCATAATTAACATCATAGCCACCGATACAGAAGCCCATGTTGCCAGCTTCATCAGTCGTTCGGTTTCTGCGCTTACCTTATGATGGTGTGTCTCTGTTGTCATGGTTGATGATTATGGCTTGCTGGCAGCAGAGAACATGGTTCCCACACCTTCATCGGTGAACAGTTCCAGCAATACCGCATGCGGCACGCGACCATCAATAATATGAGCGCGCTCGACACCATGTGCTACGGCATCGGTACAGCAGGTGACTTTGGGGATCATGCCGCCTGCAATCACGCCCTCATCAATCATGGTGCTGGTTTGTTGAAGACTTAACGCATGGCACAACTGTTTATCTGCATCCAACACACCGACAACATCGGTTAATAGTATCAGTTTATTGGCGTTCAGTGCGCGAGCAACGGCAGCGGCAACCAAGTCCGCGTTAATATTGTAGCTTTGCCCTACTTCCTGATGGTAGCCAACAGGTGCAATCACAGGAATAAAATGATCACGCTCCAGTAGCTGCAAGATGTCGGTGTTGACCTTGTGAACCTTGCCCACATGACCAAGGTCGATAATTTCGGGTACATCCAAGGCAGGGTTGTTGCGCTCCACCTCTAACTTTCTGGCACAGATCAGTCCTGCATCCTTGCCCGACAAGCCAACGGCACGACCACCGGCGCGGTTAATATTCGCCACCACCTCTTTGTTGACGCTACCGACCAGCACCATCTCCACCATATCCATGGTTTCATCGTCAGTCACGCGCATGCCATGAATAAACTCGGATTTTTTGCCCATCTTTTGCAAAATCTGACCAATTTGTGGCCCGCCACCGTGAATCACAACAGGATTAATTCCCACCTGTTTGAGTAGCGTAATATCCTGCGCGAAACTGGCTTTCAAATCTTCTGCCACCATCGCATTGCCACCGTATTTGATGACAATCACTTGACCTGCAAGATGTTGCAGGTGTGGCATAGCCTCAATCAGCGTGTTAGCAATATTGGTCGCGTGTTTCACGCATGTGCCTTGTTGTAGGGTTCATGATCCAATAAATACTGCCAAAGCACGGTAGCACCGCAAACGGCGAAGGTCACACCAATACTAAGCATCAGGTAATCATTGTTGGGGTTCGCCAATTGCTGCCCCATGGGTAAAAATATTAAAATGGCAGGGGCGACCAAGGCTAAGCGAGTCCATCCGACAGATTGTTTAAGCATCACGCAGGCAGCGCCAGGCACCGACAACAGGGCGAACAGGGTCAAGGCAATCCAGTGATTTTCTGGGGATACAGTCGTTAAGCGATCTATCACAGGCATCGCTACTCCTCCCACTCGACTATCAAAAACAGCAGCAAGAAGCAGCAATAACAGACCTGTAGTCGACCATAATAACCAGCCAATCCAACGACGACGACGCACGACATGGTTGACCCATACGCCATTCCCCAGCACATACATCAGTGCGGCAAAAAATATTCCCCAAGGGGCAAGTTCAAAATGAATCATTATTAACTCCATGAATAATAGTGACGATAT